>JAFAIY010000575.1 GCA_019236485.1 Comamonas sp.
CGCGGCCGGCAATGAACTCCAACGGATAACAGCAAGAGATCGAGCATGAGCGACAGTCAGAATCAAGCCGCCCAGGCGGCACCGGCCCCCGCTGCGGCGCCCGCGGCCCTGCCTCCCACACCCAAGAAAATCCAGCCTTCGCTGCGCAGCGTGCTCATCATGGCCGTGGTGGCCCTGGCCGGCATCCTGCTGGTGTTGCGCGCCTGGAATCTCTGGCCCTTCAACAGCTCGGTGGTCAGCACCGACAACGCCTATGTGCGCGGCGCGGTCACCGTGCTGGCACCCCAGGTCAACGGCTATGTGACCGAGGTGCTGGTCAAGGACTACGAGCAGGTCAAGGCCGGCCAGCCCCTGGTGCGCATAGACCGCCGCAGCTACGAGGCCTCGCTGGCCCAGGCCGAGGCCCAATTGGCCAATGCCAGGGCCCAGCTGGCCAATGCCGACCAGACCCAGGCGCAGAACCGCGCCGCGCTGGCGGCCAGCCGCGCGGGCCTGGCGGCGGTGCAGGCCGAGGCCGAACGCTCCCAGGCCGAGCTCCAGCGCGTGCAGGAGCTGGCCGAGCGCGGCTCCGTGTCTCTCAACGAGCGCGACAAGGTGCGCACCACCTCGCGCCTGGCCAGCGCTAATGTGGCCAGGGCCGAGGCCGATATCGAGATCAACCAGGAAAAGATCAAGGCCACGACCGTGGGCCGCGACTCGCTCAAGGCCCAGGTGCAGATGGCCGAGGCTCAGCTGCGCCAGACCCAGATCAATCTGGACAACACCATGGTCTATGCGCCCAGCGACGGCCAGGTCAGCGAGGTCTCGGTGCGCAAGGGCCAGTATGTGGCCGCGGGCACCCAGCTCATGTATGTGGTGCCGCCGACCTTCTGGGTGGTGGCGAACTTCAAGGAAACCCAGACCGCCAGGGTGCAGGTCGGCCAGGCCGTGAGCTTCAGCGTGGACGCGCTGGGCGGAGTCCAGCTCCAGGGCCATGTGCTGGAGCTGGCGCCGGCTACGGGTTCGGAGTTCAGCGTGCTCAAGGCCGATAACGCCACGGGCAATTTCACTAAGGTCGTGCAGCGCCTGCCGATCAAGATTTCCATAGACGCGGGCCAGCAGCCGGCCGCGCGCCTGCGCCCCGGCATGTCGGTGATAGTGCGCCTGGATACCGCGCAGAAACTGCAGCTCGCTCAGCACGCGGACGCGGGCCATGGGGCCTCGGGTGCCGACAGCGTCACTGCGCAGGCCAAGCCATGAGCGGCCGCGAAAAGTTTTTGCCACGCCGCGCCACGCTGGCCGCAACCGCTCTGGCGGCGTTGCTGCTCGCGGGCTGCAGCCTGCCGGCCCTGACCCAGGCACCGCAAAGCGCCAGGCCAGCCCTGCCCGAGAGCTGGGCGCAGGGCGTCAGCAGCGCGGCGGCGCCGGCCGTGCAGGCGCTGTGGTGGCAGGCCTTTGGCGACCCCGAGCTGAGCCGCTGGGTGGAGCTGGCCTTGGCGCGCAACAACGATGTGCTCACCGCCATGGCGCGCGTGGACGAGGCCCGCGCCAATCTGGAGCTGGCGGGCTCGGCGGCAATGCCCCAGGTCTCGGCCAGCCTGCCCGCAGCGGCCAACCGCAGCCTCAGCAGCCGCAGCGGGCAGATGGTCCATGTGCGCTCGGCCCAGCCCGTGCTGCAGGCCAGCTGGGAACTCGACCTCTGGGACCGGCTGGGCCAACTGAGCCAGGCGGCCGACAGGCGTCTGCAGGCCAGCCAGGCCGACCGCGATGCCGTGCGGCTCGCGGTTGCGGCCACCACGGCCCAGGCCTATATCGGCCTGCGCTCGCTGCAGGCACAGCTTGGCGTGGCGCAGTCCACCGTGGGCTCGCGCGAGAACGCCGTGCGCCTGGCCGACGATCAGGTGCGCGTGGGCTATATCTCCCAGCTGCAGCAAAGTCAGGCGCTGGCCGAGCTGGAAAGCGTCAAGCAGTCGGTGGAACAGCTGTCGCTGGCGCTGGAGCGTCAGCGCATTGCGTTGATGCAGCTGGTGGGCGGTCCGGGCGATGCGCAGGCGCAGGCCTTGATGCAGACCACGCTCCACGGCGACACCGCCATGCTGGATGCGCTTGAGCTGCCGGCCTTGCCCGCGCCGGGCCTGCCGTCCAGCCTGCTGGAGCGCCGCCCGGACATCGTGCGGGCCCAGCTGCAGCTGGCCGCCAGCGACAGCAATCTGGCCGCCCAGCGCGCGGCCTTCCTGCCCCAGGTGAGCTTGAATGCCAATCTCGGCAGCCTGGTCATCAATGCGCTGGACTACAGCCCGGCCAAGGTCTGGAGCCTAGGGGGCAGCGTGCTCGCGCCGCTGTTCAGCGGCGGGCGGCTGCAGGGCCAGTTCGATGCGGCCGCGGCCCAGCGCGACCAGGCGGCCTATGCCTATCGCGGCGTGGTCATCAAGGCCTTGGCCGAGGTGGAGACGGCGCTGGTCGGCAACCAGCTGCTGCAAAGCCAGTGGCAGCATGCCCGGGAGCGCGAGAAGGTGCTGGAGCGCAGCCTGGGCTTTGCCAAGGACCGCTACGAAGCCGGCTACGCCAGCTATCTGGAGGAGCTCGATGCCCAGCGCAATCTGTTTGCCGTGCAGCAGGAGGTGCTGCGCCTGCGCCAGTCGCAGCTGGAAAATGCCGTGGCCCTGTACCAGGCGCTGGGCGGCGGCTGGCAAAGCTCCGAAGCGCCTGTCTAGCGGCCCAGAGGCGCAGGCCGGCTAGCGGTGCTCGACCACATTGAAGCCTTCCTCGGGTGAGGGCGGGACAAAGTACCGGGTGATCGCATCGAACTGCGCGTCCGTGGCCTGGAACTGATGCTCTGTGGCCCGATTGCGCGCCTGCAACCGCGATCTGCAGGTCTCGTTCGAGAAATCCAGATGATGCAGAACATGGGCGGCTCCGGCCTGCTCGAAGATGCCGCGCGCCCAGGCACGGGTCTGCACCGTGTTGGCGGGAAAGTCCAGCACCACCGAGCAACCGGCCCGCAGCAGCGACACGATATGCGCGGCCATGGCCAGGCGCAGCCTTGCCGACAGCCGCACATAGTCGGCCACGCTTTGCAGTTCTTCGGGATACAGCTGCGCGAGCCAGCCGTCTTCGCTGATCAGCACAGTCTGCGGGCTTTGCGCGAGCTGCCTGGCAAGCGTCGATTTGCCCGAGGCGATCTTGCCGCACATCAGGTGCAGCGTGCCCGTGGGTGAAGAGCCGGTGGCGGCCGGCGTTCTATGGCTGGTGTTCATTTCTATCTCCTGTGTGGCCCCCGGAGATAGCAAACCCACCTCAAGGGGTGGGTGACATGGCCGCGCAGAGTTCAACCCACCTGGGAATGGCAGGGGCGAATAATCTGCAGGGAAAGATGGAAGGCCATGGCTCATGATAGCAGCGCCTTGCACGGGCCTGCGGCCCAGCTGCTTCAGCTTGGGAGCTCGGCCTCCCAGCCCAGGCCCAGCGCTTTTTGCAAACCTATGTAGTCGCTGCTCAGGCCCGCGAGCGCGCCCAGCAGGTTTTGCTCGGCCAGGATCTGCTGGCGCTCGGCATCCAGCAGCTCCAGGGTGCTGGCCGTGCCGCCGCGCTGGCGCTGGCCGGTGAGGGCGGCGGCCTCGTCCGCCGCGGCCTTGGCGCGCGCATAGCTGGCAACGGCCATGCGGCGATGGCCGAAGCGCGAGAGCGCGTTTTCCGCATCCTTGAGCGCCGCCAGCAGCTGGCTGCGGTACAGGGCCTGGGCTTCGTCGCGGCTGGCCTCGGCCTGGGAGATGCGCGCCGCATTGCGGCCGAAGTCCAGAAAGCTCCAGCTCAGCTGCGGCAGCAGGGCCAGCGTGAAGTCACCGAGGTGGCCGAGATCGGAAATACTGCTGCCGCCCAGGCCCAGCATGCCGCTGAACTTGAGCTGCGGAAATTTCGCGGCCTCGGCCATGCCGATCTGGGCCGTGCGTGCGGCCAGGGTGCGCTCGGCGGCGCGCACATCGGGCCGGCGCTTGAGCAGGCCGGCCGGATCGCCTACGGCCACGGTGGCCGGCGGCAGCGGCAGTTCGGTGGCCGCTGCCAGCTCGGCATCCAGGCTGCCGGGCGCCAGGCCCAGCAGCACGGCCAGAGCATTGCCATGGGTTTCGATATCGGCCTGCTGCGCGGGCAGCTCGGCGCGCGTGGAGTCGAGCTGGCTCGCAAGCTTGCTCACGTCCAGCCTGGAGGCCGTGCCGCCGTTGTAGCGCTGCTGCATCAGGGCCAGCATTCTCTCCTGGCGCGCCACGGCTTCGCGGCTCAGCGCCAGGCGCTTTTGTGCGGCGCGCAGCGCCACATAGTTCTGGGCGACCTCGGCCGTCAGGCTTAGCTGCACATCGGCGAGATTGGCCGCCGTGGCCTGGGCGCTGGCGCCGGCCGCCTGCACGCTGCGCGCATGCGAGCCAAACAGATCGGCCTCCCAGGAGGCATTGGCGCCCAGGGTGTAGAGGCTCAGCCACTGCGAGTCTATGCTTTGCTCGCCGAATTTGACCTCGGGCACGCGCACCTTGGCGGCCATGGCGCTGAGGCCGGCCGTGGGCAGGCGCGCGGCCTGCTCCAGATCCACGGCCAGCCGCGCATTGCGCAGCCGAGCGCGGGCCGCCGCCATATCGGGATTGGCTGCCAGCGCGCGCTCGACCAGGCGGTCGAGCTCGGCGTCGTTGAAGCCTTGCCACCAGCGTGCCAGAGGCGCGGCGCTGCTGATGGCCGCAGCGCTGCCGGTGCGCGCAAAGCCCGTGGGAATTGGAGTGCCATCGGGCGGGCCCGCGTAATCGGGCCCCAGGGCCGAACAGCCCGCAAGCACGGTGGCGCCGAGCAGGGAGAGAGGGAAGAAGGAGAGGCGGCGCATGGCGGGTCTTGGGAGATCGGGTGGGCGATGAGGGCGGCTCAATGGCCGGCCGAGAGCGGCGCATTGCGGTTGAGCGGGCGCAGGAACAGCACCAGCGGAATCACGCAGACTATGCCCACGCTGAGTATCCAGAACAGGTCGATATAGGTCATGGTCAGCGCCTGGGTCTGGACCATGGACTCCAGCCGCATATAGCTGGCCGGGCCGTTGTGCTGCACATAGTCCTGCACGCGTTCGCCGTTGGCGCGCAGCGTTTCCTCGAGACGGCGGCTGTGGAACCAGAAGCGCTGATCCTGCAGGATGGCGATGCCGGCCAGGGCGAACGAGCCGCCCAGATTGCGGGCCGCGTTGAACAGGCCCGCAGCGTCGCTGGCATGGGTGACGGACACCGATTGAATCGCTGCCTGGTTGAGAAACAGCATGGCCAGAATCGTGCCCACGCCGCGTATGAGCTGCGACTCCACAAAGGCCGAGCCGTCGGAGAGCGCGGACAGATCGGTCTCCAGCCAGGCGCTCAGCGCCAGTATGAACAGGCCCAGGGCCACGGCCAGGCGGATGTCTAGATGCCGGATCATCAGCGGCACCAGGGGCATCATCATCAGCGAGGGAATGCCCGACAAGGCCACGATCAGGCCGGCCTGCATGGAGTTGTAGTCCGAGATATTGGCCAAGAACTGCGGGATCATGTAGGAGGTGCCATAGATCACCATGCCCACGACCAGGCCCATGACGACCACGCTGCCGAACTGGCGGTTGAGCAGTATGGAGAGCCGGATCACGGGCCGCACGCTGGTGCGCTGGCCTATCAGCAGCAGCACCAGGCCCAGCAGAGAGATCGCAAACATCCAGGCGATGAAGGGCGAGGACAGCCATTGGTCGCGCTGCCCTTCCTCGAGCGCAATCGTCAGCGCGCCCAGAAAGGCCGTCAGCCCCACGATGCCCAGCCAGTCGGCTTCGCCGATCAGGTCCAGCCTGGCCTTCTGGTGGGGCAGGCCTATGAGCAGCAAGGCCATCAAGGCCGCGCATATGGGGATGTTGAGGAAGAAGGCGTAATGCCAGCTCATGTTCTCGGTCAGCCAGCCGCCCACATAGGGACCGACCACGGGGCCGAGAATGGCGGTTGCGCCGAACATGGCCGTGCCTATGGGCTGCTGGTGGCGCGGCAGGCGCGTGGCGATGATGGTCTGGGCCGTGGGAATCATGGCGCCGCCCGTCAGGCCCTGGCCCACGCGGCCCGCAATCATCATGCCTAGGCTGGTGAACGAGACGCCGACCACCGAGAACAGCGTGAACAGCGAGGCCACGAGCAGCAGCAGCGTGCGCAGGCCCAGCAGGCGCTCCAGCCAGCCGGCCAGCGGAATCATCACGATCTCGGCGACCAGATAGCCGGTCGCGACCCAGGTGCCTTCGGTGCCGCTGGCGCCGATCTCGCCCTGGATGCGGGGCAGGGCCGAGTTGACGATGGACACATCCAGCGTGGCCATCAGTGCGCCCAGCGTGCCCGCGGCCACGGCCAGCCAGGCGGCCGCGTCGGCATTTGGCAGCGGCAGGCTTGGCACGCCGGCCGGCGCGGGCAGTGCGGCGCTGCTCACTGCGCGGCCTTGGGCTGAGGCGTCGCGCCGTCATCTCTGGCGCCTATGGTGTTGACCTCGGCAACCACGGACAGGCCGGGCACCAGCACCTTGCGCGCCTCGGCATCGATATCCAGAGCGATGCGCACGGGCACGCGCTGGACGATCTTGGTGAAGTTGCCCGTGGCGTTCTGCGGCGGAATCAGCGAGAACTGCGCGCCGGTGCCCGGGGCAATGCTTTCCACATGGCCTTTGAGCCTGAGCTGGGGCAGGGCGTCTATGCGTATGTCCACGGGCTGGCCCGCGCGCATCAGGCCGATCTGCGTTTCCTTGAAGTTGGCCGTGATATAGAGCTGGTCCATGGGTACCAGGCTCATGAGCCGCGTGCCCTGCTGCACGAACTGGCCCACGCGTACGCTCTTGTCGCCCACGCGGCCGTTGATGCCGGCCGTGATCAAGGCAGCATCGGCATTGACCTGGGCGGCATCGCGCTGGGCCTGGGTCGATTCGGCCTGGGCCTGTCTGACCTGGGCGGCGATGGCCGCCACGCGCCGCTCGGCGGCCGCGAGACCGGCGCGCTGCGCCTGTAGCTGGCCAGTGGCCTGCTGGTCCTGGTTGCGCTTGACGGCCAGCTGCTCCGAAGGCTCGGCCCCGGTCTGCACCAGAGCGGCATAGCGCCGCGTTTCGGCGGCCGCAAATTCGGCATTGGCCTGGGCCGAGCCCAACTGGGCTCTGACCTGGGCAATCGCGGCCTCCTGCTCGTGCATCTGGGCGCGGCCCGCTTCGGCATTGGCCTGGGCCACATCGATGCCGGCCCTGGCCTGCGCCACCTGGGCGCGGTAGTCGCGCGCGTCTATGCGCAGCAGAGGCTGGCCGGTCTGCACGTCCTGGTTGTCCTTGACCAGCACCTCTTCCACATAGCCCGAGATCTTGGGCGAGATCGTCACGGCATCGGCCTGCACATAGGCGTCGTCGGTGGACTGCAGATAGCGGCCAGAGCTCCGGTACTGATATAACCACCAGCCGCCGCCGATCAGCAAGACAATCAGCAGGCCGCTGCCCATGGTGCGCAGACGCCGGTTCGGGGGAGCAGGGTTGCTGGGACTGGTCTGGGCAGGGCTGGAGACGGCGGCGCTGCTGTCCGCGGACTGGCTGGAAGACATGGAAGCTCGGTTGTGGTTTGACTGTGCGGTGGCGAATAATATTGCACTGAGTGCAAAAAAGTCAACGAGAGGTATGGATGTCTGTAGCCAAGGATGAGGGCCCGGCCGCGCCCGGCGTGCGGGAGCAAAAAAAGCGCGAGACCCAGCGTCTGCTGACGCAGACCGGCATGCGTTTGTTTCTGGAGCAGGGCTATAACGAGACCACGCTGGACCAGATCGCCGCGCAGGCCGGCGTTTCGCGCCGCACCATCTTTTCGTATTTCGCGAGCAAGGAAGACATCCTGGCCGCAAGCTCGGACGCGGGCTGGGACGACATACTTGGTGATATCGAACAGGCTTCGCGCGAGGAGGAGCCGCTGCAGGTGGTCTGCGGCTGCCTGCTGCAGCGCGTCGGCACGCGCTCGAATCAGGACCTGCTGGCGTTGCGCGAGCTCATGCTGCTCAGCGCCACCCTGCGCTCCCGAGGCCAGGCATTTTTTGTCGAGCGTGAACATGCGGTGGCCGCTGCCCTGTCCCGGGTCTGGCCCGAGCCCGAGATGCAGTGGCAGATAAGACTGGCGGCCATGGCCGGTGTCGGCGCTTTCCGCCTGGCCGTGGATACCTGGCGCGACGGGCCCGAGCAGGCGTCGCTGCAGGCACTGGCGGAGCTGAGCTTTACGCGGCTCAAGCAACTGTTGAGCGCCAAGGAATAAGGGGGCGGCAGCCCACTCCATTTAAGGTGGAGCGAAGTTTCGGCCGCTTCTCAGGCTAGCTGCTCACAGCCTGCGGCATAGATAGTCATTGGACTTGAGGCGGAATCTGGCCAGCACATCGCCGGCCATGGCTTCCGGCCGCTCCAGCTGATCGGTCCAGGCGCGGTAGGTGCGCAGCGCCAGGGCGTGCAGGCCTGCAATATGCAGCTCCAGCCGCGCCAGGATCTGGGCCTCGTTCTGCACTCCCGGGCCCTGGGCCTGCAGCAGTTCGTCATGCCCGTCGCGGCACCACTGGCGCACGCTGGCAGCCGTCACCTCCAGATGGCCTTGAAACGCCCAGTGGCGGCCGCGTACAAAGCCTTTGTTGAGGCAGTGCTGGGCATACATGGTGCGCGTGGCGCCGCGCGGGATCTCGAAAGTGTCGTAATGCCAGTTGAAGATGGTGGCCTGGGCCGGCAGGTCCATCAGCTGCTGGGCGCAGCGCGTGACCCAGACCGTGCTCCAGCCTATATTGGGGCAGGGGTTGCGCCAGACCCGCGCGCCCATGGCCCGGGCCAGCATCTGGGCGCCGAAGCAGTGGCCGAGCACGGGCACATCGTGCTGCAGCGCGCTTTGCAGCAGGCAGCGCTCATCCTCTATCCAGCGCAGCTGCTCGTTGGCGCAGTGGTTGCTGCCCAGCACGATGATGCCGCGGTAGTCGCGCGCATTGGCCGGGGCCGAGCCTTCGGCGCAGGGGTCCAGCAAGACATGGGCAATGTCCTGCTGGCGCA
>JAFAIY010000046.1 GCA_019236485.1 Comamonas sp.
GAGCCGAAGGCGGCATGACCGGGGCCATACCCGGCTACAGCGGCGGCGGATACACCACACATGCATGGTTCATGGTGGAAGCAAGAGATCAATATTCTCGCTCGCTTTTGTATTTTTCAATTCGACATTTTTCGTTTTCAAGTGCAAGCACGGGGATATTCATCGTTTTGCCACCAAGAGGACGGACACACGGCCGGCGCCCGTCCCCTGGCTGGCGATCAGCGCACCTTGCCGTCCTTCCAGGCCTGGAGCAGGCGCTCGTAGGCAATGGTTTCGCCCTTGGGCTTTTCATTGCCCAGCTTCTTCCAGGGCGCGCGCTGGTCGCTGAGCCACTTGGCCGGATCGCCCTTGGGGTTGAGCTTGGGTGCGCAGCGCTCCATGCCGGCGCGCTGCAGGCGGCCCATCACCTGGTCCATCTCCTCGGCCAGCGTGTCCATCGCACCCTGGGGTGTCTTTTCGCCGGTCACGGCCTGGGCCACGTTCTTCCACCACAGCTGGGCCAGCTTGGGGTAGTCGGGCACATTGGTGCCGGTGGGCGTCCAGGCCACGCGCGCCGGGCTGCGGTAGAACTCGATCAGGCCGCCGTACTTGTTGGCGTTCTTGGTGAAGAACTCGCTGCGGATATCGGAGTCGCGGATGAAGGTCAGGCCCTGGATGGACTTCTTCAGCGAGGTGGTCTTGGCCGTCACGAACTGCGCATACAGCCAGGCAGCCGCCGTGCGGTTGGCGTCATGGCCCTGGAAGAAGGTCCAGCTGCCCACGTCCTGGTAGCCGTTCTGCATGCCGTCCTTCCAGTACGGGCCGTGCGGGCCGGGGGCCATGCGCCACTTGGGCGTGCCGTCGGCGTTGACCACCGGCAGGCCGGCCTTGGTCATGTCGGCGGTGAAGGCGGTGTACCAGAAGATCTGCTGCGCGACCTGGCCCTGGGCGGGTACGGGACCGGATTCGCCGAAGGTCATGCCCATGGCGTCCTTGGGCGCGTATTTCTTCATCCAGTCCACGTACTTGGTGAGCGCATAGACGGCCGCGGGCGAGTTGGTGGCGCCGCCGCGCGACACCGAGGCGCCCACCGGCGTGCACTTGTCGTCGGCCACGCGGATGCCCCACTCGTCCACCGGCATGCCGTTGGGAATGCCCTTGTCGGCGGAGCCGGCCATGGACAGCCAGGCATCGGTGAAGCGCCAGCCCAGCGACGGGTCCTTCTTGCCGTAGTCCATGTGGCCGTAGATGGGCTTGCCGTCGATCTGCTTGACGTCGTTGGTGAAGAACTCGGCGATGTCCTCGTAGGCGCTCCAGTTCTGCGGCACGCCCAGGTCATAGCCGTACTTGGCCTTGAACTTGTCCTGCAGGTCCTTGCGTGCAAACAGGTCGGCGCGGAACCAGTAGAGGTTGGCGAACTGCTGGTCGGGCAGCTGGTAGAGCTTGCCGTCGGGCGCGGTGGTGAAGCTGGTGCCTATGAAGTCCTTGAGATCCAGGCCGGGGTTGGTCCATTCCTTGCCCGCGCCGGCCATGTAGTCGCTCAGATTCATGATCTTGCCGTAGCGGTAGTGCGTGCCTATCAGGTCGGAATCGGAGATCCAGCCGTCATAGATGGACTTGCCCGACTGCATCGAGGTCTGCAGCTTCTCGACCACGTCGCCCTCCTGGATCAGGTCGTGCTTGACCTGTATGCCCGTGATCTCGCTGAAGGCCTTGGCCAGGGTCTTGCTCTCGTACTCGTGGGTGGTGATGGTTTCGGAGACCACCGAGATCTCCTTCACGCCCTTGGCCTGCAGTTTCTTGGCGGCGTCGATGAACCATTTCATCTCGGCCATCTGCTGGTCCTTGGAGAGCGTGGAAGGCTGGAACTCGCTGTCGATCCACTTCTTGGCCTCGGCCTCGCCGGCCCACGCGGCCTGCCCCAAAGCCAGAGCCGCGGCGGCGAATGCGATCGCCTTGAACTGCATCTTCATTGCTGTCTCCTCATAGGGAACTCCCCGCTTGCATAGGGGCGCCGGCCTCAGGGGAGGATCGGGCAGGCACCATGAATCCAAAGCAATAGCGTCTTGCGCGCGACCGGCAAGACTTTCAAGGTTTATTCAGGCAAAAAATCTTGTCCATCCAGCGCGGATCGCTATCTTTTTCTCAGCCCTTGCGCATCACCAGCGCCAGCACCAGCAGGGACAGCGCAAAGCTGATCCACACCGAGGGCTCGGCCTCCAGCGAGAACCACTGCGTCATCTTCTCGCCCAGGCCCACCCAGACCAGGTTGACATAGGCGGCGACAAGCAGGCCGATGAAAAGCCGGTCGCCACGCGTGGTGGCCATAGGCAAAAAACCCTTGCGCATCGCGGTCGGCGATCTGACTTCCCACAGCGTCATGCCGACCAGCATCAGAGCTATGCAGCTGAAGAACACCGCCACCGGCGTGGTCCAGGCCATCCAGTCAAACATGGGCAATCCTTTCTCAGTTATTCATTGCGCACGTGTCACGCCACCTAAAACTGGCACAGCCAAAGTCAGAGACGCCGAGCAAGAGCCGCCTCGCGGCGGGGCCGCCCCGGCGAAGGCGTCG
>JAFAIY010000062.1 GCA_019236485.1 Comamonas sp.
GGGCAGGCTGACCCAGAGGAACATGCCGCCCACGGGACGGGTCCACTTCACATCCAGGCCGGCCATCTCGCGTTCCAGCGCCATCAGCATCACATCGCGCTGGGCCTTGTACATGGCGCGGATGGTGGGCACATGGCGGTCCAGGAAGCCGTCCTTGATGACCTCGGCCACTACGCGCTGGTTGAAGCTGGGCGTGTGCAGGTCGGCGGCCTGCTTGGCCTGGGTGAGCTTGCCGTAGACGGACTTGGGAGCCACGATGAAACCTATGCGCAGGCCGGGAGCCAGCACCTTGGAGAACGAGCCCATATAGATCACGCCCTCGGGGTTGCGCGCGGCCAGGGGCAGTGGGGGCTCTTGCTCGTACCAGAGGTCGCCGTAGGGGTTGTCCTCGACCAGGGGGATGTGCAGCTCCCTGGCCTTGTCCACCAGGGCCTGGCGGCGTGCATCGCTCATGGTGCGGCCCGTGGGATTCTGGAAGTTGGGCAGCACATAGGCCAGACGGGCCTTGTCGGCGCCCGTGCCGACCTGCTTGGCAAAGTCCTCGATCAGCATGCCTTCGTCATCGCTGTCCACGCCCACGGCCACGGGTTCCATGGGGGTGAAGGCCTGCAGCGCACCCAGATAGGTGGGCTTTTCCACCAGGATGCGGCTGCCCTTGTCGAGGAACACCTTGCCTATCAGGTCCAGCGCCTGCTGGCTGCCCGTGGTGATCAGAATCTGCTCGGGGTCTACGTTCCAGGGCAGGAAGTCGGCAATCGCCTGGCGCAGCGGGGCAAAGCCTTCGGTGGTGGAGTACTGCAGGGCCGCGGCGCCGTCGCGCTGCATCACGGCCTGGCAGGCCTCGGTGAATGCATCCAGAGGGAAGGCCTTGGGCGAGGGCAGGCCGCCGGCCATGCTGATGATGCCGGGACGGTCCGTCAGCTTCAGGATTTCGCGGATTGCGGAGGAATTCATCTTGGCAGCACGTTCTGCCAGCGTCCATGTCGTCATAAAACAGTACTCAATCTTCTTGGTTGCCGGTCCTTGCGAGGGCCGGCCGGTGTGCGGTCTCATGCCGTGGTACGGCATGTGCTGGCAGCAGCTTGGGGCAGCTTGCGCAACAGCCGCCGCGCGGATAGCGCAGCAACCATGCTCCAGCAATATAGGCTTATTTTGTCGCGGCCGGTTTGCCTGTGCGGGCTGGCGGGCAATTGCGAGCTGCGGGCCCGCGGCCGGTAGGGCTGCGGACCCTGGCCAAAGCCCTGTGTAGAGGGCGGCCAAGCCGGTTTGATGGATTCAATATACGCTTGAGACCATTACAGTACCTATACAGACAGTCTCACAATCCATGCTTCTGTATTGGTCTGGTTTTCAATACAGTTGCCCAGAGCAAGCGCCCTCATGTCCATCACCCTGTCCCGCCAGGCCTCTCTGACCCTGACCCAGCAGTTGGCCGAGCGCCTGGCCGAGCGCATACGCATGCGCCTGCTGCCCGCCGGTGCGCGCCTGCCGTCGGTGCGCGAATGCGCGCGCCAGCAGGGCGTGAGCCCCTATACCGTGGTGGCGGCCTATGACCTGCTGCAGGCCCAGGGCCTGGTGGAGGCCAGGCCGCAGCGCGGCTTCTATGTCCGGGATCTGGTGCAGAATCCGCTGCAAGCCCAGACTGACAAAGCGCAGGCTGCTATCAACCATGAGGCATCGGGTACGGCCGCGGGGATTGCGCCGGGCGCTCGCATCAATGCCTCCATGCTGATACGCGGCATGTTCGTGGAAAGCGTGGCGGGCAAGCCCCAGCCCGGGGCCGGCGTGTTGCCCGCCGAATGGCTGGACGCGGGTTTTCTGGCGGCGGCCATGCGCAAGGTCACCAGCGGCCAGGCGCTGCGCTCGTCCCTGGTGCGCTACGGCGAGCCCATGGGCGACAGCAGCCTGCGCGAGGCCCTGGCGCGGCGCTTGTTGAACCTGGGCATTGCGGCGTCGCCGGCCCAGATCATCACCACCATGGGCGCGACCCAGGCGCTGGACATCGTCAGCCGGGCCCTGCTGCAGCCCGGCGATCCGGTGATGGTCGAAGAGCCCGGCTGGGCCGTGGAATATGCGCGCCTGGCGGCCATGGGCATGCGCGTGCTGCCCGTGCCGCGCGGGCCCGAGGGGCCGGACCTGGCCGTGATGCAGCGCTATTGCGAAACCATGGCCCCCAAGCTCTATGTGAGCGTCAGCGTGCTGCACAACCCCACGGGCTACAGCCTCAGTGCCGCCAGCGCCCACGAAGTGCTGCAGCTGGCTCAGCGCCATGGCTTTTATGTGGTCGAGGACGATACCTACTGCCATATCGCGCCCGACCATGCGCCGCGCGTGACGGTGTTGGACCGGCTGCAGCGCAGCATCTATATCAGCGGCTTTGCCAAGGTGCTGGTGCCCAACTGGCGCCTGGGTTATCTGGCCGCGCCGCCCGAACTGGTGGAGCGCCTGCTCGACACCAAGCTGCTGTCCACGCTGTCCACCCCTACGCCCATGGAGCAGGCGCTGGCCCTGTGCATGGAGCAGGGCCAGCTGCGCCGCCATGCGGAGCGGCTGCGCCAGCATCTGGCCCAGGCCCGCACGCGCAGCGTGGCCCTGGCCCAGCAGGCCGGCTGCCGCTTCGTGGCCGAGCCCGCGGGCATGTTCGGCTGGGTGGACACGGGCGTGGACACCGAGGCGCTGACCCAGCAGCTGCTAGACGAGGGCTATATGCTGGCGCCGGGCGCCATGTTCCATGCGAGCCGCGGCGCCAGCAGCTGCATGCGTATCAATTTCGCCACCACGCAGGATGCGGCGTTCTGGCGCGTGTTCGAGAAAGCGGTGGCGCGCATGAAGGCGCAGGGCGGATTCAGGGAGCCGGCCTGAGCGGTCCCTGGTGTATGCGGCAGCCCTGGCGCTGCAGCAGCGCGCCGAAGGCCTCGGACATCAGGTATTCAAACTCCACGGGGCGCTGCCGGCCTATGGCGTCTCCCTCGACCACGCCGCTGGCCGGGTGGCACATCAGCAGGCCGCCGTCGGCCATATGCGGCAGCCAGCCTGCCATCTGCGCGCCATAGCCGGCCGCGTCCGCGGCATCAAAGCCGTAGACGCCGCCGAAACCATGGTTCATGGGGATGCCGGCGCTGCGCAACCGGCGCGTGGCCGTCCAGCCGCCGAGCAGGGCGATGATGGCGGCCTTGGGGCTGCGCCACAGGCCGGCCGCCGGGGCCGTGGAGCGCACCCAGGGCATCTCGGGCCCCGCGTAGCGGGCCTGGAGTTCGGCCTGCATGGCTTCGCGCAGGCCGGGCAGCTGGTGCACATGCTGGTGGCCGTCGATAAAGTCCGGGGGCGTGCCCATGGCCTGCTCGAAGGCATCGAGCTGCTCGCGCCAGGCCGCGCGCATCTGTGCCTGTGGGATCTGCCGCGTATAGGCCTGGCGTATGACCTGGCCCAGGGCCGGGGCCGGGTGCTGGCGGCCATGGTCTTCGGTCAGATTGAAATGCAGCCCTACCGACAGCAGAGGGCGCAGGCTCTTGAGGCCGGCCGCGGCCTCGGGCCAGCGCGGCGCCGTAGTCATGCAACTGGTGGCTGACAGGCGGCCCGCCAGGGCCAGCTGCTGCACCGCGTCGTCCACCAGGGGGTGGAGAGCGTAATCGTCGGCGCACAGCAGAATGCTGCGCGTGGGGGAGGGGTTATGGCTCATGCTGTGCTGTGCGCCCTGAAGGCCCAGAACTTGCTCATGGCAAAAGTGCCCACGGCGACCAGCACCAGCACCAAGGCCAGGCTCCAGAAATAGTGCCAGTGCAGCCAGTTGAGGGCGATGTAATAGAGCAGCTCATTGGCTGCGAAGGACAGGCTGGCCACCGCAAAATAGCGTGCCACCACGGCCCAGCCGCGCGCGCGTGCTGCGGAAAAAGTGAGCAGCGCATGGCCGTTGTAGCTGACCACGAAAGCCACGAGAAACGCCAGCACATTGGCCCATAGCGGTGCCAGGCCAGTCAGCGCGACCAGGGCGCCGACCACGGCCAGGTGGGTGGCCGCCGCGGCGCCTCCGACCAGGACGAACTGGAACAGCTGCGGCAGTCTGCGCAGCGCTTGCAACAGGGCCGGAATCACGATTTTTCGCGCAGAGGACTGTGGTCCTCGTCATGGGCGACCAGGTAGATGGGGCGGCGCTTGACCTCGTCGTAGATGCGCCCTATGTACTCGCCCAGAATGCCTATGGACAGCAGCTGCACGCCGGAGAACAGCATGATGCTGGCCGCCAGCGTGGGCCAGCCGCGCAGCGGGTTGCCCAGAAACATGGCTTCGGCCGCGATCCACAGGCCGTAGCTGAGCGCGATCAGGGAGATCACGGCGCCCACCATGCTCCAGACGCGCAGCGGCAGCGTGGTGAAGGAGGTCAGGCCGAGCAGGGCCAGCGAGCCCAGGCGGCGCAGATTGAAGCTGGAGCTGCCCGCGGCCCGGTCCTTGGGCACAAAGGGCAGGGCCGCGGTCTTGAAGCCCACCCAAGCGTACAAGCCCTTCATGAAGCGGTTGCTTTCGGGCAGGGCCTTGAGCGCATCCACCACCTTGCGGTCCATCCAGCGGAAGTCGCCGGCATTGGGAGGCAACTGGACCGAGTTGCCGGAATTCATCAGCCGGTAGAAAAGCTCGGTGCCCAGCCGCTTGGCGCCGCTTTCGGCCCCGCGGTTGGCAATCACGCCGTAGACCATGTCGTAGCCGGTCTGCCACAGCGCATGCATCTCGGGCAGCATCTCCAGCGGATGCTGGAAGTCGGCGTCTATGAGCAGCACCGCATTGCCGCGCGCGTGGTCTATGCCGGCGGACAGCGCGGCCTCCTTGCCGAAGTTGCGCGACAGCGCCAGATAGCGCAGCGGCAGCTCCTGCGCCAGGCGCATGGCCAGCTCGTGCGTGCCGTCGCGGCTGCCATCGTTGATCACCACGATCTCGAAATCGGGCGTCAGTGTCTGCACGGTCTGCGCCAGAGCGCGCAGAAAGCCTTCCAGATTGGCTTGTTCGTTATAGGCCGGCACCACGCAGCTCAGGCTCAGCGGCGCTCGCGGCAACTGGGCCGGCGGCGCGGCGGGGGCATATTCGGCGTGGAAATCGGTCATGTCGCGGATTTTCTCAAGACTTCGGGGTATTTCGGGCCAAGCGGGGGTAGCCGTGTTGCATAAATGGCCATCGCTATACTCTCGACCCCAGGCTATTTTGCCTCGCTGTCACTCTCCATTTCATTGCCAATGGCTGCCCCGCAACGCGAATCCCTCATCCTCACCGGCCGTACCCTGGCCGTACTGCTGGCCGTGTACGGCGTGGTCTGGATCGCCATGTACTGGCTGACGGCCCTGGCCGCGCCCGGGGACAATGTGGAGCAGCTGATCTGGATACGCTCGCTGGAGCTCGGCTATTACAAGCACCCGCCCATGCCGACCTGGATCATGGCGGCGGCCGCCGCCGTGTTCGGCCCTTCGGTGGGACTGACCTATATCCTGGGCGCCGTGCTCACGCTGGGCTCGCTGGCCATCTTCTGGAAGCTGCTGTGCGGCATGCGCGGCCAGGGCTATGCCACGGTGGCCATGCTGGCCGCGCTGTGCATCACTTTTTACTGCGGGCGGCTGTACTACTACAACCACAACGTGGTGCTGATGCTGTGGATCGCGCTGGCCGTGGCCGTGAGCTGGCAACTGACGATACGCCCCTCGCTGGCCGGCTGGGCGCTGCTGGGCGCAATCTCGGGCCTGGGCATGCTCAGCAAATACCAGTATGTGCTGGCCCTGGCCGTGATCGGCCTGTGGTGGCTGCGCCTGGGCGGCTGGCGCCATCCCGTGCACCTGAAGGGCGCCATGCTGGCCGCGGCGACGGGGCTGCTGACCTTCGCCCCCCATCTGTACTGGCTGGTCACTCATGACTGGATGCCGCTGCACTATGCCGAGGACAGCTCGCTGGGCGCGCATCTGAACATGCTGCAGCGCAGCGAGATGACGCTGCTGTTCGTGGTCGACTGGTTGCTCAACCGCTGCATGCCGGCCTGGATCGTGCTCGCCAGCGCCCTGTGGTGGGGGCGCCGCCGCCGCGATGCCGAGGCTGGGGAGGCGAACGCCATGCCGGCCGCGCAGCAGGACGCACTGGTGCGGGAGTTCTGGCTGCTGTGGGGCATCATCCCGCTGGTCTGCATCATCCTGCTGGGGCTGTTCACGGGCTCCGTGCTGCGCCTGCAATGGGGCACAGCCTTTATGTTTCTCTGCGTGCCCGCCGCCATGGAACTGCTGCGTTCCCGCGCCGGCTGGGGCAGCCCGGCCAGGCTGCGTGCGGCCTGGGTGGTTTTCGGTATTCTGCAGGCGCTGCTGCTGGTGCAGTTCTGGATGGCTTCGCCGGGCGGGCTTGCCGGCTACAAGAGCGACCACCAGAACCATATTCCCGCCGACAAGATCGCCGAAGGCATTGCTCCGGCCGCGCACCAGTTGCTGGGCGGGCCCATAGACATCATCATCGGCCCCCAGGCGCTGGCCGGCCGTATTTCCATGCTGCTGCCGGAGCGGCCGCGCGTGTTTGTGGACAGGAATCTGAAGTTCAGCCCCTGGATTCACGCCGAGGAGCTGCCCAAGGCCAGAATGATCGAAGTCTTTGTGGCGCCCGGCGAGCTGCCGGCAGGTGCTTACCGTGCTTACGATATCTGGGCCTGGCGCCCGGTGCACATGACGGCGGATGAGGCCGAGGGAGGAGCGCGGCCTTAGCCGGCGGCGTGATAAATCCTGGCGCGTCCGCCGGACTGGGGCTTGCCGCGCAGGCTGCTTTCGTAGGTGGCGTCGTCGACGGCCACGGGAACCAGGGCTTGGGCGCGGCGCTGGGCCAGAACCGAGAGGCGGGCCAACTGGTCGCGTTGCAGCGAGATCTCACCGCCCAGGTGCTGGGCGCGCTGGCGCAGCTCGGGCGTCCAGTCAGCGGCGGAAAAGCGCTTGGTCAGCTGGGAAAACGCCACCATGGCGTCGCGCAGCCGGGTGCTGGACTGCTCCAGGGCTGTCGCATCCGAAGCCTGCAGCGATCCCGAAACGGTCCGAACCACCGCATCCAGCGAATCGAGCATTTCCTGCAAGGTCATCGGGTCAGCCTTTGTTCTGCTTTGGCTCAGCCTTGGGCGTGAACCAGAAATTCTTCGGTATTGGCCAGCAGCTTGTCGGCCACGGCCTCGGCATTGACGCGGAACGAGCCGTTGGCAATGGCTTCGCGCATGGCCTTGACCCGTTCGGCATCGAAATCGGTGTTGCTGCGGCTCTGACCGTCCAGGGCGCGCGCAGACAAAGAGAAGGACACGGGCACACCGGCGGCTCGCTCGGGCAAACCCTTGGTTGATTCTTCGGCGGCGGCTGCGGACTTCGAGGCCTGCTTGGCTGCCGAGGTGGCTTGCGGCAGATCCGGCTTGTTACCTATCTTCATGGTGATTCTCCAATCGCCCTTTAGCGGCGTAGGGCGCTCTAGCCTTGCTTTCGACAAGGGCGCGCAAAACTTGAGAAATTTTTTCTGCCGGGGCGCACCATGGCCAAAGCCGCCCCTCGGGGGCGCTGGCACCAAGTGGACAAGCGTGGAAGCGCATGCTTATTGCACCATGACCACGCCGCTGGGGCTGACTATGCCCGTCACCAGGCGGCCATTATCCATGCGCACGCGGACCTGCTGGCCTTCGCCGGCGGCCGCCATGGCCTTGCCCGAAGAGGAGACGCTGAAGCCGCCGCCGTTGACCATGACCTGCACGGGCGAGCCCGCGGTGAACAGGGCCGGCGGACGCACCATGTTCTGGCGCAGCGCCTGGCCCGCAGTCAGGGGGCGCGCGGCGACCATGCCGACAAAGTCCTGTGCATTGGCAAAGACCGGGGAGCTGTCCTCGGCCCAGTCCACCTCGGAAGGGGCTGCATCCTCGGCCGACAGGGTCTTGCCCGCAGGGATATTGCCCTGCGCCACCCAGGCCGGGCCGTAGGCGCGCACGGTGATGGGCAGGAACACATTCCATGGCACGCTGCCCTGAACGCAGCGCAGACCCAGGCGGGTGCGGCCCCAGAGGCGGCTGCCTGCGGGCAGATAGGGCTCCACCCGGGCACAGGCCGCGAGGCGCAGACGTGAATCGAGCTGACCCATCTGCACTTCCATGCGCAGCGGCAGATTGTTGCTGCCCTTGGGGATATCGCTGCCGTCCTGGTGCAGGGCCGCGTCCACAAAGCGCTGGCCGATCTGGCTGAGCTGGACGCTGCCGTCCTGGGCCTGGGCACTCATGCCAAGCAGGGCCGTCGCCAAGCCCCATGCCGCAGCCGCGCCCCTGGCGGGGCGAGTGAGGGAGCGGAGAGCGGGGCGGCCAGACATGCATCAATCCTTTGTGCGCTCTGCAGACGCCAAAGCTGCAGACGATGGCTGCAAATATAGGGCGGAGGCGCTTCGGCGATGGCTTGAAGTGAGAGTGCAAAACCGTTTTCTTCGCGCTTTAGTCCGGCGTTGCGATTTTCATAATCCTCGCATGCCGCAGTCTGCGAGGCTCCGGCATGAATCCACTCCCAAAGCGAGGCCGCAATGCTGAACAAGATGACTGAACGACTGGACTTCCAAAGCGAGGCGCTGCTGCTGCGCGCCGAGCGCCAGCGCACCATTGCCAGCAATATCGCCAATGCCGACACCCCCGGCTATGTGGCGCGCGACTTCAATTTCCGCGAAGCCCTGCTGGCCGCGACCAGCGGCCCCAAGCCTCTGACGCTGGCCAGCACCACGGCGCCCGCCCATATTCCGCTGCAGCCGCAGATGTCCGACGAGGCGCTCAAGGCCAAGCTGGGGTATTCGCTCAACTCGCAGCCCAGTCTCGACAACAACACCGTGGACCTGGATCGCGAGCGCGCCAACTTCGTGGACAACGCCGTGCGCTACGAAGCCACGCTGCGCTTCATCAACGGGCAGGCCAAGACCATGCTCAGCGCCATCCAGGGTCAGTAAGCCAAGGAATTCCACATGTCCATGTTCTCCATCTTCAATATCTCGGGCAGTGCGGTCAGCGCCCAGTCTCAGCGCCTGAACGTGGTGGCCTCCAATCTGGCCAACGTCGACGCCGTGGCCGGCCCCGACGGCAATGCTTACAAAGCCCGCCAGGTCGTGTTCCAGACCGTGCCCATGGGCGATGACGGTAGCGCCGGAGTGAAGGTGAATGCCATCAGCGAGGACAGCACGCCCGGCCGGCGCATTCACGACCCCAGCCATCCGCTGGCCGATGCCGAGGGCTATGTGACCCATTCCAACGTGAGCGCCGTGGACGAGATGGTCAACATGATCTCGGCCTCGCGCTCGTACCAGAACAACGTGGAAGTCATGAACACGGCCAAGTCGCTGCTGCTCAAGACTTTGCAGATGGGCCAGTAAGCCCGGGAGCCCCAACATGATCTATGGCACAAGCGGCGTGGACAGCACCACGACCAACACCACCAGCAACAGCAAGAACTCGGTCACCGATCCCAACGAGGCGCAGGACCGCTTTCTCAAGCTGCTGGTGGCGCAGCTGAACAACCAGGATCCCATGAACCCCATGGACAACGCGCAGATGACCTCGCAGATGGCGCAGATCAACACCGTGACCGGGATTCAGCAGCTGAACCAGACCATGAACTCCATGTCCAGCCAGTTCACGGCCATGCAGGTGCTGCAGGGCACGTCCATGATTGGCCGCACCGTGCTGACCGAGGGCAACACCCTGGGCGTGGCCGTGGACGGCACGCACACGGCGGCCTTCGATCTGGCCAACCCGGCCGCCAGCGTCAAGGTGCAGATCACCACGGCCTCGGGCGAGCTGGTGGACACCATAGACCTGGGTTCGGGTACCGCAGGGCGCAACTACTTCACCTGGGATGGCAAGGACAAATATACGGGTGACAAATCGCAGCTGCGCTACTCGGTGACGGCGACCAACGGCACAACGGCCGTGGCCTCCACCACGCTGTCGCCGCATGCGGTCATCGCCACCAGCGCCGCCAATGGCGCGCTGGCACTGGAGCTGGACAACGGCGACAGCGTGGCTTATTCCGGCGTCAAGGCCGTTTACTGATTGAGGAGAACAGCATGAGTTTTCAACAAGGTCTGTCGGGTCTGAATGCCGCCAGCAAGAATCTGGACGTTATCGGCCACAACATCGCTAACTCCAACACCACGGGCTTCAAGTCCTCGCGTGCCGACTTCGCCGAAATGGTGGCCAGTGCCATCGGCTCGTCCAGCGGCCAGAGCAGCGGCATCGGCGTGAGCGTGGCCTCCGTGTCCCAGCAGTTCAAGCAGGGCTCGATCACCACCACGGGCAACAATCTGGACATCGCCATCAACGGCAACGGCTTCTTTGTCGTCAAGCAGAGCGACGGCAGCGTGGCCTATACGCGTGCGGGCAACTTCGGCCTGGACAAGGCCGGCAACCTCAAGACCGTGAGCGGCGACAACGTCATGGGCTATCTGGTGGACCCCGCAACGGGCAAGATCCAGTCGGGTGCGACACC
>JAFAIY010000159.1 GCA_019236485.1 Comamonas sp.
AATTGTGAGGGGGCTGGAGAGGGGTGTTGCTGCAAAAAGCCGGGTGATTGCTTGTTAGATCGGCAGCTTGAGGTGTTTTTTTAGGGCCTTCTCTGATGCAAAGTTGCATGGCTCGGAAATGTCAGGGGTTGGTCCATGGTCTGGCGATGCTCAAGAGCGGCTTCCGGGGAGCGGATGCCGGGCTGGTGTTGTCCGGGTTTTGAAAAGGAATTCAGTATGAAGTGCTGCGTGGTGATTCCCGTGGGGCCGGGTCATGAGGCTTTGGCGCAGAGAGCCAGGCTTTCCGTACACCGGGCCATGGCGAGCGGCATGGGGAGGTTCTCGGCGGTCGATGTTCTTTGCCAGGACGACACGGCCGGACAAGGCAGGTCCAGAGCCAGAAACCTGGCCGTCGCGCAGGCCGTGGCGCAAGGCGCGGACTGGCTCTTCTTTCTGGACGCCGATGATCGGATGGACGAGCAGGCTTTTGCGAGAGTCTCGGGCTACCTGGATGGTTACGACGCCGTCTGGGGTGCCATTCATGAATGCGGCCCCGATGACGGACCGCCTATCTGCCGGCCTAATCAGGTGATGCCCATTAATGGCCTGGAGGATATTCTCAAGAATGATCCATTTTTAACCTTGCAAATGGGGCATTTTGTCCGGGCGCAGTTGGCTCTGGATCATCCTTTTGATGAGCAAATGGATTGCGGCGAAGATTTTAAATATTATCTTGCGCTGTGGAGCCGGTATGGCTGCATCAAATTGGAGGAGCCGCTGTTCTGCAATGTCAGAGGTCGGAGTTCAAGCGGGCCGCGATCAGCGTCTGGGGAGCAGTGGCGCAAGGCGGTTCATGATGTGTTTGCTCGGTTTTGCACCGAAAACGATGTGGTGGTCGATATCGATTTTGCCGGGAAAAATGCAAAATTTCAGCTGAGCAATACCCTGGACCATATTCAGAACTATCTGGCCAACGAGATGTTCTTTGAAGCCAGGGAACTCATCGAAACCCTGTACGTATTGCCGCAGCGGCCAAGGATTATCGATGTGGGCAGCAATATCGGTAATCACGCGATTTTTTGGAGCTGCATTGCCGATGCAGCAAGAATCGACTGCTTTGAGCCGGTGGAAACTAACGCCATCCAGTTGCGCCGAAACTTCGAAATCAACGGCATTGCATCCTCGCGTTATCAGGTGCATGAGCTGGGTATGGGCGACAGGCCCTGCACGGCGGAACTGGCGCATTTCGATATCGCCAATCAAGGTGCCAGCCGCTTGAGCCTGGCGGAGCAGGGTGCTATCCGCATCGACACGCTGGACCGCTGCTTTCCCGAGGCGGCTGTCGATCTGCTGAAGATCGATGTGGAAGGCATGGAGCTCGAGGCTCTGGAGGGCGGGCGCCAGCTGATCCGGCAGCAGCGCCCGCTCATCCTGGTCGAAGTGAGCAATGCCAACAAAGGCCGGTTCTTTTCCTGGGTCGGCGATAACGGCTACCGGGTGCACCGCGTCTTCGAGCAGGTGCATGCCAGCAATTACCTGCTATGCCCTCTGGTGGGGCGGCCGGGCTTCTATCGCCACGGGGCCGTGGCGACAAAGCAGTGGCTGCCCAAGACGCCATTGGCGCCGCAGCAGGCTCAGTCCGGCTGGGCGCTGGCGGACTTTGTCCAGGGGCAGGCGCAGGGGCGGCGCGTTCTGGAGCTGAAGGGCGATGCTCGGATGGGCTGGCGCCTGGTGGAGGCTGTTTCCGGCCAGACGCTGCAACAGGGGCACGATCTGCCGCAGGTATTGCAAGCACTCAATGCTGCGGCTGGCGATTGCCTGCTGCTGGCCGAGGTCTTGCAGACCCTGGGAGATGGGGTGCTGGAGCGCCTGTGGGCCGAAATGCCTGCGGTGCAGGTATGGCTGCAGGGCGTCATGGATGCGCGCTGGAATATGGCATTCGAGGGCGAGCGTATCTACCGGGATGCCGAGCACCATATCCGGCTGGCGAATGCGCAAGGTTTCCGCTTGGTGAAATATCAGAAAACACCGCATAAAGCAGCGTTCGGCATGGACCATCAGCTCGGCAATGAAGAAAACTTTTTGGCTTTTTCCCGATGAAACCGTCGCCACAAATCCTGAACGAACTGTTCCAGCTTGCCGAGCATGAGAGCTTTGAGAAAGTGGTGGAGGAATACCTGTCCGCCATCGGCAAGCATCCCGAGTGTCTGGAGCTATACCATGGGCTGGCCTTGTACTGCGCCAAATCCAGCCAGCTCGACATGGCGACCGTAATCCTGGAGTCGGCGCTGCAGCTCAACCCGGAGCATGCCGGCAGCTGGTTCCATATGGGGCGGCTTTTGTACGAAAAAATGGACTTCCCGGGCAGCGTGGACTGCTATCTGAAGTCCATAGAGCTCGAGCCTTCCGCCAGAAACATCTTCCACCTATCGCTGTCCCAGTTGTCGGCAGGCCAGTTGGAAGAGGGCGCTAAAAACTATGTGCACCGCTTCGGCGACGATGAGCTGCAGGAATTTCGGTCGCTGGCGCGCTGGGATCCTGTGGTCGGGCAGCCCGCGACTCAGAAGGTGCTGATCTGGGCCGAGCAGGGGCTGGGCGATGAAATCATGTTCTCCCGTTTCTTCGTGTTTCTGCGGGAGCTGCCCGGCGCATTCACGGTGGAGTGCGATCGGCGCCTGCTGGAGCTCTATACCGAAAACTTTCCCTGGCTGAGTTTTGTGCCGCGCGACCAGGAGCGGCAATTGGCCGGCTTCGATGCCCAGCTGCCTGTGGGCGACCTGTTCACGCTCTGGCCCGATAGAGTCAACACGCCGTCGCTGATGTCGCCGCTGCTGCGACCTGTGGCACGGCCGGAGCTGGACTGGCCGCGGCAGCCTGGCAAGCAGTACATAGGCCTCAGCTGGCTGAGCATGAATGAAGACTTCGGGGCGCGGCGCTCCGTCGCCATGCAGGAGCTGCTGTGCGCTTTCGATCCGGGGCGGCATGCGCTCGTCAATCTGCAGTATCTGGCCCCGCCTCAGGATCTGGAACTGGCCCGGCAGGCAGGTTTCGAGCTCATAGACGCAGCGGACTGCTTTGCAGACATCGAAGGCCTGGCCTGGCTCATCTCCCGCTGCGACAGCGTGGTGAGCATAGACAACACGGCTTTGCATCTGGCGGGGGCCATGGGCGTGCCGACCTATGGCCTGGTTCCCCATCTGCCCAATTGGCGCTGGCAGGTCAGCGGCCGGGGCTGCGCTTGGTATCCGCGCGTGCAACTGCTGTTTCAGCTACAGCAGGGGCGCTGGGATGCCGAGCTGCAGCAGCTGCGCCAGTGCCTGAACGCATGAGGTTGCGAGGTCGTGGAAACGGCCGGGTTTTCCGGCGCTGATCCATGCTTTGGCCCAGGGCTCTCAGGGCACCATGGGCGGTATTTGTCCGAGCGGCGCCTAAGGGCGGTGCTGGGCGCCATCGCCTGTTCTGAAGCGACATCCATGACCGACACCACTCATCTGCAGCAAGCTCTGCAATTGCACGAGCAATGGGAATATGAAGCCGCCAGGCAAGCCTATGCCCAGGCCCTGGCGCAAGACCCGGGCCAGGTTCAGGCACTGTATGGCATGGGCCTGCTGCTGGGGCAGCACATGTTGCGCAGTGCCGAGGCCCTGCCGTATCTGGAGGCCGCGATCGGTGCCAACCCCAGAGCCTTTGCCTACTGGCGCACCTATATCAATATGCTGATCCGCGAGGGGCTGCTGGATATGGCGTCTTCGCTGATCGGCATGGCCCGCGAGCAGGGCATGCAGGAAATCGCGCTGGAGCAGCTGGAAAAAGACCTGGCGCTGGCGCGCGGCGAAGAAGCCGCTGCTTTTCTGGAAGAGCAGGCCGCCCTGCTGCCCGAGGTGGCAGCAGCGGTTCAGGCCACAGCCGTGCCCCAGCCTTCCCTGCCGCAGGGGCCGGCGCAGGCACTGGCGCAGCTGCTGCAGCAGCGCAAGTTCGGTCCGGCCGATGAAAAGCTGACGGCGCTGATGCGCCAGTACCCGCGCAACGCTTTGCTCTGGCATGCCCGCATCAATCTGGAGCAGGAGCGCGGCCGGCCGGCCGCCGCCCTGCAGGCTGCAGCCCAGGCCGTGCGGCGATTGCCCGGAGACGCGGGCCTGCAGCTGCTGCAGGGCGAGTTGCTGCTCGAGAGCCAGCAACCAGACCAGGCCGAGCCGCCTCTGCGTGCGGCGCTGGCTCTGCAACCCCAGACGACCAAGATCTACTGGCTGCTCGGCGATGCTCTGGCGGCTCAGGGCAAGATCCAGGAAGCCTATCCCTGGTATGTGCATGCGCTGCTGCGGGCCGAGGACGAAGGCGCCCAGATCCAGGCGCAGGTACGGCTGATCGAAGCCCTGCATGCGGATGGCCGCTCCGGGGTCTGCGCGCAGCTGCTGGCGCTGCTGATGCAGCAGCCGTCCCGCAGCGCCCGGCTTTATCGGACCGGTGGCGATGTGCTGCGCACTCTGGGCTGGCATCTGCAGGCAGAGATCGCTTATCGCATGGCCTTGCAGGTCCAGCCCGGCTGGCGGCCGGCGCTGATCGGACTGCACGAGGCCCTGAACAAGGATGCGAGCCGGATGGCGGAGCGCGCCACCTGTTTGCGCCAGATCCTGGCCCACGATGATCTGTCGGCAGAGCTGCGTCAGCAGATTCGTTCGGTGCTGGCGGATGTGTTCTTCAAACAGGGAGACTGGAGCGCCTGCGAGCAGACCCTGGATGAAATCCAGGCCGAGGATGAAGCCGCCGTGCATGCACATCGACTGCGCTGCTGGATGGCCATGGAGAAGAACGATCTGGAGGCCATGGATGAGGCCTTGCGCCAAGCGCTCGCATATTGGCCCGACGAACATGATCTGATGCAGGCCCAGGCCATCTACTGGAGCCGGCGCGGCGATGTGCA
>JAFAIY010000292.1 GCA_019236485.1 Comamonas sp.
CACGGCCACATCGGCACCGGCTGCCGCCGCCTGCTCGCCCAGGCGCGCGTTTTCCATGCGCATGCCGCGCTGGCCGAAGATGGGAATCGGCTGCTCCACGCCCCATTCCTTTTCGCCGCGCTTGCTGCTGTAGTGCACGGCGGGATTGGGGAAGGCCGAGGCCGCGCGGCTGTCGGCCTTGGCAAGGCCGATCTGCATGCGGTCCGCGGCCAGCGCCGGCTGGTTCTGCACCACGAGGCGCAGATATTCCTGCAGGCTCACCGGCTGCGCCGCATAGCGCGGCGGCCACGGCAAGAGAGTGCCACTTATTCATCCTGAGCGCTTTCATCGCGTTCTTCCTGCGTCAACATGTTCTTGGGGCCCAGCCAGGCATACAGCACGGGCAGCAGCACCAGCGCCACCAGCGGCAGCACCACCATGCCGCCCACGATCACCGAGGCAAACGGGCGCTGGGTCTCGCTGCCCACGCCCGTGGACAGGGCCATGGGCAACAGTCCCAGCAGCGCCAGCAGCGCCACCAGAACGATGGAGCGCATGCGCTCCGCCGCGCCTTCGATCAGCGCCTGCATCAAGGGCATGCCCTGACGGCGCAGCTCCTCGACCGCCGAGATCACCAGCAGGCCCGCCAGGGCCACCTGGCCCAGCAGGGCGATGAAGCCTATGGCCGCGCTGATGGACAGCTCGATACGCGCCAGATGCAGGGCCGCGATGCCGCCCACCATGGCAAACGGCGCGCACAGCAGGATGATGCCGGCGCTGCGCGCCTGGCCCAGCGCGCCGAACAGCAGCGCGTAGACGATGACCAGAGACAGCGGCACCACCACCTTCAGGCGCGCGGCGGCGCGCTGCTGGTTTTCCCACTCGCCGCCCCAGACCGCCTGATAGCCTTCGGGCAGCTTCACGTTCTGCTTGAAGGTGGCCAGCGTGTCCTTCACGACCGAGCCTATGTCGCGCCCTTCGACGTTGAACTTCAGCGCCATATAGCGCGCATTGCCTTCGCGGAAGATGGAGGAGTTGCCGATCTTCATGCTCACCGTGCCCACCGAGTGCAGGGGCACGGAGCCGTCATCGGGCAGCGGTATGGCGATGTTGCGGATGCGCTCCTCGTCCATGCGGTCCACATAGGGCAGGCGCACGCGCACCGGCACCGGGTATTCGCCTTCCCACAGAGTGGTGGCGACATTGCCGGCCAGCGCCACTTCCAGCGTCTTCTGCGCGGTCTCCATGGCTATGCCCTGGCGTGCCAGGGCCTGGCGGTCGAACTCCACATGCACCTGCGGCGCGGGGGCATCGCGGTACAGGCCCAGATCGACCACGCCGTCTATGTCCTTCACCAGACCCAGGGTCTGCTGCAGAATGCCGCGCAAGGTGGGGATGTCGGGGCCGAACAGCTTGAGCACCACCTGGCCGCGCGCGCCGGAGGTGGACTCTTCCACGCTGTCGCGAATCGGTTGCGCGAAGTTGAAGGCCACGCCCGGAATCTCGCCCAGCGTGCTGCGCATTTCCTCGATCAGCCCGGGCTTGCTCAGGCCTTTGCGCCATTCGCCATGGGGCTTGAGGCGCACCAGCACCTTGGCCAGATTCAGCGTCTCGTTGTCGGTGCCCGATTCGGGCCGGCCCTGCTCCGTGGTCACGGAAATCACCTCGGGGAAGACCTTGAGGCGCAGGCGCACGTCGCGCAGCACGTCCTGGCCTTTTTCCAGCGAGATCGAGGCCGGCATCTGCACCAGCACATAGGCGTCGCCCTCGTCGAGCTCGGGCAGGAATTCCGTGCCCAGCCACTTGGCGGACACCCCGGCCACGGCCAGCACGGCCACGAACGCGATGAGCACCGTGGAGCGGCGGCCGGCCGCGTTCAGCACGCCGCTAAGCCAGTGCTGATAGCCATGGTGGGCGCGGTCGAAGATCTTGGGCTCCTCCACCATCACATGCTTGGGCTTGAGCAGCAGAGCGCACAGCGCGGGCACCAGGCCCATGGCAAAGACCAGAGCGCCCAGCAGCGCAAAGCTGTAGGTCATGGCCAGGGGGCGGAAGATGCGGCCCTCTATGCTCTGCAGCGAGAACACGGGGATCAGCGCCGCGATCACGATGGCCATGGCAAACAGCGTGGGCTTGGCCACGGCAACGGCCGAGTCCACGATGATGTGGCGCATGTCGTTGGCGGTCTTGGGCCGGCGCTGGCGCGCGTTGCGGATGATGTTCTCGGCCAGCACCACGGCCCCGTCCACCATGATGCCGAAGTCTATGGCGCCCATGGAGATCAGGTTGGCCGGCATGCCCAGCCAGTGCAGGCCTATGAAGGCCACCAGCAGCGACAGCGGAATCACCGTGGCCACGATCAGCGAGCCGCGCAGGCTGCGCAGGAACAGCCACAGCACGGCCACGATCAGCGTGGCGCCGAACAGCAGATTGTGCTGCACGGTCTTGAGCGTATGGCCCACGAGATCGGAGCGGTCGTAGTTGGTGACCATCTGCATGCCCTCGGGCAGGCCGCCGCCGTTGAGCGTCTCGACCCGGGCGTGGATATCGTCCAGCACCACGGAGGGATTGGCGCCGCGCTTGAGCAGCACGATGCCCTGCACCACGTCGTTCTGGTCGTCCATGCCCACCGAGCCCTGGCGCGGCGTGTGCGACTGCGCCACGCGCGCCACATCGCCGATCGTCACCGGGGCCTTGCCGCGCATGGCGACCACCACCTCCTGGATCTCCTGCGGCGTGCGCAACAGGCCGATGCCGCGGATGATGAAGGACTGCTCGCCGCGGCGCATCAGGCCGCCGCCCACGTTGCGGTTGGACTTGGACAGGGCCTCGCTCACATCGTCGAGAGACAGGCCCAGGGCGTAGAGCTTTTCGGGGTCGACCTCGACATGGAATTCCTTGACGAAGCCGCCTATGCTGACCACATCGGCCACGCCCTGCACCTGCTTGAGCACGCGCACCACATGCCATTCCTGCTGGGTGCGCAGCTGCGCCAGCGTGTGGCGCTCGCTTTGCAGCCGGTAGTAGAAGATCTTGCCCAGCGGCGTGTAGTCGGGCGCCATCTCGGGCGTCACGCCGTCAGGCAGATTGGCCTGGGGCAGACGCTGCGACACCTCGGCCCGCGCGTTGAAGCTGTTGGCGTCGTCGTTGAAGACCAGGTTGATCATGGAGAGGCCGAAATAGCTCTCCGAGCGCAGCGAGATCAGCCCCGGCGTGCCGTTGAGCTCGCGCTCCAGCGGCTGGGTGATCTGGCGCTCCACCTCCTCGGGCGCGAGACCCGGCGCCTGGGTGATCACGCCCACCTGCACATTGGTCACATCGGGATAGGCCTCGATGGCGGTCTGCAGATAGGAGTACACGCCGTACAGGGCGATGGCCAGCGTGGCGCAGACGGCCAGCAGGCGCCGGTGCACGACGAATGCAATGAATGAACGCAGCATGCTTGAGACTCCTGCCGCGACTACAGCAACTGGCTGGCCGCGCCGTCGAGCAGCAGGCCACCACGCACCACGATCTTCTCACCCACCTTGAGGCCGGCAATCACCGGCACCATGCCGCGCGTGGGCCGGCCCAGGGTCACGGTGCGCGCCTCGAACCGGTTGTTCTCATGCTGCACATAGACCACGCTGTGGCTTTCGTCCTTGATCAGCACCGCCGAGACGGGGATCAGCATCTCCTGCAGATTGGACAGCTGCACCCCCACCTTGGCCTGCATGCCGGGACGCAGGGCCGGGTTCTGCTCGCTGAGCTCCACCACCACGGCCGCGCGGCGCGACTCCTTGTCCAGCGTGGCGCCCAGATGGCGCACCTTGCCCTGGAGCGGCTTGGCCAGCTGCGGCAGATTGACCTGCACCGCGCTGCCCAGGCGGATGCCGGGCAGGTCGGACTCGAACACCTCGGCCACCACATTCATGGCCTGCGGATCGCCGATCATGAAGAGCGCGGAGCCAGGATCGGCGGCGTCGCCCACCACGGCCTTGCGCGCGGCCACGATGCCCGCGCGCGGCGCGCGCAGCTCGATGCGGTCGCCGCCGCCCGAACCCAGTAGCGCGGCCGTGCCCTGGGCACGGGTCAGCTCCTGCGAGGTCTCGCGCAGCTTGGCCTGGGCCGCGCGCAGATCGACCTCCACGCCCACGCCCTTGTCCACCATGTTCTGCTGGCGCTGGGCCTCCACCACGGCCACGTCATGGGCGGTCTTGGCCGCCGCAACCTCGTAGCGGGTGCGCAAGGCATCGGGGCTGACTAGGGTCGCCAGCACATCACCGGCCTTGACCATATCGCCCACATGCGCGTTGACGGCCACCACGCGTGCCGCCACGGGCACGGAGACCGAGGCCACGCGGTCTTCCACAAACGCCACATGCGCGGGAGCCCAGGCCATCTGCAGGCCCTGGGGATCAGCCACTGGCGCGATCTCGAGCATCTTCACGGATTCAGGCTTGACCTGGAGAAAGCCCTTGGGCAACTGGGCGGCCGGCTTCTGCGGCTCTTCCGTGGCCTTGGAGGCATTGCAGCCGGCCATCAATCCAGCCACCGCAATGGCAGCAGCACCCATAGACATTCTTGCCAGCGTCCAGCTCGGCAACCCCGCAAGGCTCTTGTTCATCGTTCACCCTTTATTCCATGACCGGGAAGTGAAGGGCGGCCCCCCATTTCCGGTGATGGCAGCCATGCTAGGAAGGGCTCACGCGCGCGTGGGTGACGCCTGCATTACGGTTTGGTAAGGGCCGCCGTCCTGCGCGGGCCCGGCCGGGACGCCCCGCCAGCAGCGCCGGACATCCGGAGCCCGGCCTTTCGCTCGCCCCCCAGGACCCGATTGCCGTTTTTTTCAGCAAAACGCGGCTTGCAGACCCGAATCGCCCAAAAAACAGGCAATTACCATGTAATTTTTCATACATGAGTACTGAAAGTAGCTAGATTTTCTGGCTTGACGGCTGGCCTCTCGCAAAGCCCGGCTCAGGCAATTTACCTCGAAAAACTGCGATCAATCCATTGCTGAACATTGGATAACTACTATCAAAAACAGAGCACTCGACTTTTCCATGCAGTGGATAGCTTGGGCCGGGTTTCATGCTCCCCGGGCAAAAAAGCAGTTCGGACGCGAACGCGCAGCCCACCTCGACCAGCGGTGGAAAAAAGACCGCTCCAGGCCATCGCTGCAGCGAAGCAAAAAATCTGTGGATAACAATCATGTTTCCTCAGCTTCAAGAGCCATCGCCAGCCTGAACAAGCTTGTTCACAGCACTGGAAAACCCGTACCTTCCGCTTTATTTTTGCCAGATATTAAATCTAGAAAAAGTTTTTTATTCATAAAAATTTAACAAACATATCAACAAGCATGACTACATACTTATCTACACCATGAGCACAGCATTCAATCACTCCATTCGTGTGGATAAGTTTCTGGAGAACATGGTCTCGAGAAATCCACAATTACAATGAACAAGCTCCATACAAGTGGTGGAAAAGTTCTCTGTACGGAGCCTCCGTAACACCTCTGCAGAACATACAAATCCCGCTGTTTGTATGCCGTATTGCATAAGAAAAAGCATCTTATTTAATACGTATCACTGTACGAATACATATAAAAC
>JAFAIY010000614.1 GCA_019236485.1 Comamonas sp.
CGATGCCGAGGATTTCGGCGGCCTTGAGCGCGGTGGCGCGCACGGCTTCGGGCGTGGCGGCGGTGATGTTCAGATGGCCCATCTTGCGGGCGCGCTTGGCATCGACCTTGCCGTAGAGATGCAGATGGCAGCCGGGCAGGGCCAGGACCTGATCCCAGGCCGGTGTGCTGGCCTGGTCGCCGTCCTTGAACCACAGATCGCCGAGCAGATTGAGCATGATGGTGGCGCTGTGCTGGCGCGGCTGCACCAGGGGCAGATTGGTCATGCAGCGCACCTGCAGCTCGAACTGCGACATATCGAGCGCGTTCTGGCTGTAGTGGCCGCTGTTGTGCGGGCGCGGTGCGATCTCGTTGACCACCAGCTGGCCGTTTTCGAGCACAAAGAACTCCACGCAGAGCACGCCCACATAGTCGAGGCCGATGGCTACGGACTTTGCAGCGGCGATCGCCTGCTCCACCTGGGTTGCCGGCAGATTTCCTGCGTAAACCTCGGTCACGGCCAGAATGCCGTCGCGGTGCAGATTGCGCTGCACGGGCAGGTTCACGATATCGCCATTGCGGCCGCGCGCCACGATGACCGAGCATTCGTGCGCCAGCGGCAGCATTTTCTCGAGCACGCAGGCCACATGCTTGAGCTCGTCCCAGGCCGCGACCAGCTCGGCGCGGGTCTTGACGCGGATCTGGCCCTTGCCGTCATAGCCCATGCGCGCGGTCTTGAGGATGCCGGGCAGCAATGCCTCGTTGACGGCGGCCAGCTGCTCGGGCGTCTCAATCACGGCATAGGGCGCGCAGGGCACGCCGCACTTCACGAAGTGGGCCTTCTCTGCGGCGCGGTCCTGGGCAATCGCCACGGCGGAGCCGGCGGGCGAGACGGGCAGGCTTTCGGCCAGCCGGTTCAGCGCACCGGCGGGCACGTTCTCGAATTCGGTGGTCACGGCCGCGCAGAGCCTGGCCAGCTCGGCCAGGCCTTGCGGATCTTCGTAGCCGGTGCGCACATGGTGGTGGCTGACCAGGCCCGCGGGGCTGGTTGGGTCCTGGTCCAGCACGGCGGTGAAATAGCCCATGGACTGGGCGGCATGCGCGAACATGCGGCCCAGCTGGCCACCGCCGAGCACGCCCAGCGTGGCGCCGGGCAGGATCACGTCGGCGGCGCTCATACGTTCACCGGCAGTTTCATATTGCGGGCGGCTTCGGTCTGCTCGGCGCGGAAGGCTTCGAGCTTGGTGCGCAGCGCGGGATCTTCATTGGCCAGCAGGGCCACGGCAAACAGGGCCGCGTTGGCCGCGCCCGCATTGCCGATGGCAAAGGTCGCCACGGGCACGCCCTTGGGCATCTGCACGATGGAGTGCAGCGAATCCACGCCCTGCAGATGGCGGCTGGCCACGGGCACGCCCAGCACGGGCACGGTGGTCTTGGCGGCGATCATGCCGGGCAGGTGGGCCGCACCGCCGGCGCCGGCGATGATGGCCTTGAGGCCGCGGTCGGCAGCAGCTTCGGCAAAACGGAACATGTCGTCGGGCATGCGGTGGGCCGAAACGACCTGGGCCTCGAAGGCGATACCGAATTGCTGGAGGATGGCAACTGCGTGTTGCATGGTGTCCCAGTCGCTGCTGGAACCCATGACCACGCCAACTTGGATGGGGTTCATGTCGTTCGTGAGGGCGGCTGCCGCCCGGCCTAGTGGAACCCCGGATTTTACGGTTTTGCCATATGTATGGGCGGCTCCGGGTCATAGCCGCCCGGGGCCGGCCCGGCTAGGCCGCTGCCTGCTCGCACGCAAAGCCCAGCACGCGCTGCTTGAAGACATGGACCACCCAGCCCAGGGTCACGAGGATCTGCAGGCCCAGAGAGGCCCAGGCCATGGCCGCCCAGGCGCGCGCCGGCTCGGCCGCTTCCCGGCCCGCCAACCACATGGCCAGCACCGGTTGCACCAGCATGGCCCCGGTCTGGCCGGCCAGACCGTAGGCCAGCAGCGGCGCGGCGATGTTGAGGATGAGCCAGGCGATCACAAACGAGCCCATGGGCGATTTCAGCCTGCCGGCCAGCAGCGCAAAGCCGGTGAGCAGCAGACAGTCGCGCAGCAGCTGCAGGCATAGATGGATGGAGAACAGGCCGCTGGCTTCCAGCCCCTGAGGGGCTGGGACGAACAGCGTCAGTGCCGAGGCCGCAAAGCCCAGCAGCAGGCTCACGGGCCACAGCGGCAGCGCCTCCAGGGCTTCGCGCCAGCGCCGGCGGCTGGTCGACCATTGCACCTGGCGCCAGGCGCGCAGCTGCTGGTCCATCTGTTGCAAGGCCACATAGGCCGTGCCCAGCAGGGCGATCCAGGCCGTGCTGCCGAGCAAAGCCCCGACCCCAAGGTCGACCGTGCCGGCCGAGAAAAAGCCCGTCGCGGCCAGACCCAGGGGCCAGGCCCAGGGCAGGGTGCGCACATCGAGTCTGGCACAAAGCTGCCGCCACAGCGACAGCAGGCCCAGGCCCAGCACCAGCGCTCCCGTCAGATAGGCCAGACCCAGAGCGCCGACATCGACACCCCACCACAGCAGAGGCGCTACGTCGTGGCCGAAAATGCTCTCGTAGACCCGGCCTATGAACGGGCCGGGTATGAAAAACAGGAACAGCAGCGGCAGCAGGGCCGTGCGCCGGCGATTGACGGGTCTTTGCCCCAGGCCCCAGCTCAGGAGCACGGAGTTCATGGCCCAGGCCTGCAGGCCCAGGCCCCAGAGCAGGGCCAGGCCCACGGTGTGCAGCACGGGCAGCTGCTCGAGAATGCGGGCGCTGGCCACGCCCGCCATGGCCAGCGCAAACCACAGCGCATACAGCCAGGCGGGCAGGGCCGCGCCCAGCAGCTTGCCCCAGGCCATCTGCCAGGGCGTGAGCGCGGACAGGCGCTGCCAGTCCCAGGTGTTCTGGCTGGCTTCTTCGGCCAGGCTGCGGCCGGCGAGCACGCTGCCGTAGACCGCGGCGGCCGCCCACAGCCCGGTGACGGCCGTCATGCTCAGCGCCGCCGGCAGCTCCTGGGCCGGTGCGAGTGCGAACGGCAGCGCCAGTACCAGCAGGCTCAGGCCCAGGCTCCAGGCCAGTAGAGCGGGGCGCCAGTTCAGCCAGAGCTGGCGCTGGAATTCGGGGTTGCGCGTGTTCATGGCTGCTCCTGGTGGCGGGTGGCCTGACGGGCATAGCGGTCCTGCAGGCGCTCGCGCGCCGGGGCCAGCGCGGCCACGGGGATGCCCTCATGTACGAGTTTGGCAAGCCAGGCGGCGCGGTCCGCGGCCGAAGCGGGCAGCCATAGCTGGACGGGGCGGCCGCCCGCGGCGTCAAAGTCCTGCACCGTCACGCCCTGCAGGGCCTGGCGCAGCCGGGCCTCGAAGTCCTGGCCCGGCGGTGCGGCCAGCTCCAGCGCATAGAGCATGAGCGGCGTGTCGGTCCGCCCGGCCTGTGCTGGGGTGGCCTGCAAAGCCTCATGGCTTTCGATGCGGCCCTGGCGAATGCTGAGGATATGGGTGCAGTACTCGTCGAGCTCGCTGAGGATATGGCTGGAGACCACCAGGGTCATGCCCTGGGCCTGGAGCTGGCGAAACAGCTGCGAGAGGCTGCTGCGCGCCTCGGGGTCCAGGCCGCTGGCGGGCTCGTCGAGCAGCAGCACGCTGGGCTGGTGGACTATGGCCTGGGCGATCGCCACGCGCTGGCGCTGGCCGCGCGAGAGCTCGGTCGGGTAGCGCTGCAGCAGCTCCGACAGGCCCAGCTGTGCGGCCACCTGCTGCACGCGGTCCGCCAGCCGGGCCTCGGCCACGCCCATGGACAGGGCCGAGTACTGCAGGCAACGGGCCACCGTCAGCCGGTCGTAGAGGCCGTAGAAATCGGAAAGATAGCCGAGGTGGCGGTGCACCTCGCGCGGCTGGGCTTCCACCGACAGGCCTTTGACGCGGATATGGCCGGACAGCGGCTGCTCCAGCCCGGCGATGCAGCGCATCAGCGTGGACTTGCCCGCGCCGTTGGGGCCGACCAGGGCCGTCACGCTGCCGGCGCCTATGGCGAGGCTCACGCCATCGAGAGCGCGGTGGCCCGGGTACTCGAACACCAGCTGTGAAACTTCAATCAAGTCTTTGCTCCTTGCTTGGCGAGCAATATAGCGGAGCAGGTCCGCCGCGCCGCGGCTTCAAGCTCCCGAAAAGAGAGCTGCTGGCGCTTGGTGTCTCTCGATTTCAGTGCGGAGCAAGGGGTTTCGGCCTTGAAACATGCGCCATGCGCTCCCATTTGCGGAGCAAACACCCGGCCCGCGCCGGCTTATGCGTTGCCGGAGCGCTTTTGCGTGGAGAATCGCAACGTCGGCGGCCGCTGCCCCTGTGGGGCGGCCAGGCCGGGGAATATTCAGCGCCGCAGCCCGGGCTGCGCAAAAGCATTGGGAATCACATGATTGACGTCACCATCGAGAGTTTTGAAGCCGAAGTCGTAGCTGCCTCCATGCAGGTGCCGGTGCTGGTGGACTTCTGGGCGCCCTGGTGCGGTCCCTGCAAGACGCTGGGGCCGGTGCTGGAAAAGCTGGAAATCGCGTATGAGGGCCGTTTCAAGCTGGTCAAGATCGACTCCGACCAGGAGCAGCAGCTGGCCAGCATGTTCGGCATCCGCTCCATTCCCACCTGCGTGCTGATGATGGGCGGCCGCCCCGTGGACGGCTTTATGGGCGCTCAGCCCGAGGGCAAGCTGCGCGAGTTCCTCGACAAGCATCTGCCCTCCGAAAACGAGCTGGCCGCCGAAGCCGGCGCCGACGAGGCCCATGCGCTGCTCGAGTCCGGCGACACCCAGGCCGCGCTGCAGAAGCTGGCCGATGCGCTGGCCGCCGACCCCAACAACGACGATGCGCGCTTCGACTATGTGCGCCTGCTGATCGCGACCGGCGGCTTCGAGGAAGCCCAGGCGCTGCTGGCCGAGCCCCTCAAGCGCATTCCCCAGCCGCAGCGCTTCGAGGCGCTCAGCCAATGGCTACAGGCGCTGGAATTCGCAACCACGGGCGACAACGCCGACGTGGCCAAGTACGACGCCGCCATCGCCGCCAACAAGCGCGACTTCGACGCCCGCTTCGGCCGTGCGCGCGCGCTGCTGGCCCACAGCCAGTGGACCCAGGCCATGGACGAGCTGCTGGAAATCATCATGCGCGACAAGGTCTGGAACGAGCAGGCCGCGCGCAAGCTCATCGTCGGCGTGCTGGAGCTGCTGACCCCGCCCAAGCCCAAGAAGCAGGATGCCGTGCCCGGCAAGAGCGCGGGCGGCATCGAACTGCTGGGCAAGAACAGCGCCGAGCAGGACGAGGCCACGGCCATGGTCAACAGCTACCGGCGCAAGCTGAGCATGGCGTTGAATTGAGCGCCACCCCCTGAGGCGCTTCGCGCCTTCCCCCTCTCTCTACGCGCTGCGCGCTAGGGGAGGGGGACGACAGCTTCGCTGCGGGGCGGCCCTTGCTTGCTGTCTCTGATTTTGAGGGCGCGCCAGTTTTTAGCTTTTTATGGATCAGATCTTTTTAGCGGCCTTCAATGGCCTGTTTTTGTATCTGGGGCTGGCGCTGGTACTCATGGTGCTGGCGGGCCTGTTGCGTTCGCCGCGCTTCAAGGGCTGGCGGGGAGAGCGCGCGGTGCGCAGGGCCATCCGGCAAAAGCTTGACCCGCTGGTCTATGTGGACCTGCACGACATCACCCTGCCCACCCAGGACGGCAGCACGCAGATCGATCATCTGATCTTTTCGCCCTATGGCCTGTTCGTGCTGGAGACCAAGAACTACCAGGGCTGGATCTTCGGCAGCGAGCGTCAG
>JAFAIY010000403.1 GCA_019236485.1 Comamonas sp.
ACGGCATCGCCGACGAGGCCGAGCTGACCCTGATCGGCTACGTGGCCTTTCTCGACCCACCCAAGGAATCCACCCATGCGGCCATCGCCGCGCTGCTGCAGCATGGCGTGGCGGTCAAGGTGCTCACGGGCGACAACGAGCTGGTGGCGCGCAAGGTCTGCCGCGACGTGGGCCCGGAGGTCGACGAGGCCATACTGGGCAGCGCCATCGAGGCCATGGACGAGGAGCAACTGCGCCGCACCGTGGAGTCGCATGTGCTGTTTGCACGGCTGACGCCGCTGCACAAGGAACGCATCGTGCATGCGCTGCGCGCCAACGGCCATATCACTGGCTTTATGGGCGACGGCATCAACGATGCGCCGGCCCTGCGCGCCGCCGACATAGGCATCAGCGTGGACAGCGCCGTGGACATCGCACGCGAGGCCGCCGACATCATCCTGCTCGAGAAGAGCCTGATGGTGCTGGAACAGGGCGTGGTCGAGGGACGCCGCACCTTCAGCAATATGCTCAAGTACATACGCATGACGGCCAGCTCCAACTTCGGCAACGTGTTCTCGGTGCTGATCGCCTCGGCCTTCATCCCCTTTCTGCCCATGCTGCCCATGCAGCTGCTGGTGCAGAACCTGCTGTATGACATCTCGCAGATCGCCATCCCCTTCGACAATGTGGACGAGGAACTGGTCGCCCAGCCGCTGCGCTGGAACCCCCAGGACCTGGGCCGCTTCATGGTCTTCTTCGGCCCCATCAGCTCGCTGTTCGACATGCTCACCTTCGCGCTGATGTGGTTTGTGTTCCACGCCAATACGCCAGCACACCAGACCCTGTTCCAGTCGGGCTGGTTCGTGGTGGGCCTGCTCACGCAGACGCTGATCGTGCACATGATCCGCACGCCCAGGATTCCCTTTCTGCACAGCCGCGCCTCCTGGCCGCTGCTGGCCACCACGGCGGCCATCATGGCCATAGGCATCTTCCTGCCCATGGGACCGCTGGCCGAGAACTTCAAGCTGCAGGCCCTGCCCGCCAGCTACTTCCCCTGGCTGATCGTCATCTTGCTGGCCTATGCTGTGCTGATCACGCTGCTCAAGCGCGTCTATATTCGGAGATATGGATGGTGACCCGGAAGTTAGCCCCCTGAGCGGCTGACGCCGCTTCCTCCCATGGGGGACGACGGCCCTTGCTGGCCGCCTCCGGCTTGGACTGGGCCAATTTCATAGACCTGGGCACTGATCAACCGACAATAACAATCAAAGCTTCATGCAATCCCTACAGAACTTTCAACTGCTGGCCACGCTGAACACGGTGCTGTGCCTGCTCGTGGCCTTTGTCTGCGGCAGCATCATCGGCCTGGAGCGCCAGATACGCCAGCGCACGGCAGGACTGCGCACCAACACCCTGGTGGCCGTGGGCGCAGCCGTGTTCGTGGATCTGGCCATGCGCGTCTCGGGCGCCGATGGCGCCACGCGCGTCATCTCCTATGTGGTCTCGGGCGTGGGCTTTCTGGGCGCGGGCGCCATCATGAAGGAAGGCGCCAACATCACGGGACTGAACACCGCCGCCACGCTATGGGGCTCGGCCGCCGTGGGCGCCTGCGCGGGCGCGGGCCTGCTGCCCGAAGCCGGCATCGCCACCCTGTTCGTGCTGGCCAGCAACACCTTGCTGCGTCCCGTGGTCAACTACATCAACCGCCATCCCGTGGCCGAGCATGCGAGCGAGGCCACCTACTATGTGTATGTGATCTGCCAGCAGACGGCCCAGGCCGATGTGCGCGAGGGCATGCAGGAGTTGCTGGAGGCGGCCAACTACCCGGTACGCGCCGTGGAAAAGCACGAAATCCACCCGCACAACACCGAGATCGAGGCCGAGCTGTTTGCCACGGCCGTGCACGCCGAGGAACTGGACCAGGTGGTCACGCAGATCGAGGCCCTGCCCGGCGTGCTGCAGGCCTTCTGGAACGCCGGGCCGCAGAACAATTGAGCCCCCTGAGCCGCTGCGCGACTTCCCCCCGAGGGGTCGACGCCCTCGCTGCGAGGCGGCTCTTGCTTGGGGCGTGCCGATTTTTTGCGTCATTGCCGCGCCTATGCGGCCGAATCGTCTCCGGGGGCCTGCAGGCCCAGGTGTCGGTAGGCGGCCTGGGTGGCCATGCGGCCGCGCGGCGTGCGCTGCAGAAATCCCTGCTGAATCAGATAGGGCTCGATCACATCCTCGATCGTGCCCGATTCCTCGCCTATGCTGGCCGCGATATTGTCCAGGCCCACGGGGCCGCCGTCGAAACGGTGCACCACGGCCTCGAGCAGCTTGCGGTCCATGATGTCGAAGCCCTGCGGGTCTACGTCGAGCATGGCCAGAGCCTTGTCGGCCATGGCGCGCGTGATGCGGCCGTCGCCCTTGACCTCGGCATAGTCGCGCACGCGGCGCAGCAGACGGTTGGCGATGCGCGGCGTGCCGCGCGAGCGGCGTGCGATCTCGAAGCAGCCTTCGTCGTCAATGGGCGCACCCAGCAGGCCCGCACTGCGGCGCACGATGCGCGACAGCTCCTCCGAGGTATAGAACTCCAGCCGCGCCACGATGCCGAAGCGGTCGCGCAGCGGATTGGTCAGCATGCCGGCGCGCGTGGTCGCGCCCACCAGCGTAAAGGGCTGGAGGTCGAGCTTGATGGAGCGTGCGGCCGGCCCCTCGCCGATCATGATGTCGATCTGGTAGTCCTCGAGCGCCGGGTAGAGGATTTCCTCGACCACGGGCGAAAGGCGGTGGATCTCGTCGATAAACAGCACGTCGTTGGGCTCGAGATTGGTCAGCAGCGCCGCCAGGTCCTTGGGTTTTTCCAGCACCGGGCCGCTGGTCTGGCGCAGGTTCACGCCCAGCTCGGCCGCGATGATGTGGCTCAAGGTGGTCTTGCCCAGGCCCGGCGGGCCGAACAGCAGCACATGGTCCAGCGCCTCGCTGCGCTTCTTGGCCGCGCCGATGAAGATCTCGAGCTGCTCGCGGGCCTTGGCCTGGCCCACGTATTCATCGAGCAGCTTGGGGCGCAGCGCGCGCTCCAGCGCCTCTTCGCCAACGGACGAATGCCCCGCCGAGACCATGCGCGGGGCGGCGGCTGATGCATCCGTTGCCTCGCGGGCCTTGCGAGCAGGAGCCGGACTGGCGGCGAATTCGTCCACATGAATTGTCATGACC
>JAFAIY010000418.1 GCA_019236485.1 Comamonas sp.
ATGTGGACGACTTCAAGAACATCATGGATGAAGTCCGCAGCCCCAAGGCCAGCAAGGTGCGCAGCAAGCCCTGACCCGCTAAATACACCACAAGCCACCTTAGGGTGGCTTTGTTTTGGCCTCAAGGCCGGCAGGTCGGACTATCGATTCAAGAGCGCTCAGCGCGCGCTCTTAAATAGATATCGCCAGAAATTCATAGATTTTCATTAATGAACATGCGCCATGCGCTTCTTTAAAGATAGCACCATCGCGCAGCCCCAAAGCGGGAGCCAAGCTCTGGGAGAGCAGAAGATGCCGCCCCAAAAGCACAACGCCAGCCCGGTAAATATCACCGGGCTGGCGTTGGCATCGGATATCGGCTCCGGCCCAAGCCGGAGCTACGTCCTCAGGCGGCCGATGCGGGGATAGGCTTGAGGCCCGAATCCACATCGCCGCACTGGGCGCGGTGGCGCAGCGCATGGTCCATGACCACCAAGGCCAACAAGGCCTCGGCAATCGGCGCAGCGCGTATGCCCACGCAGGGGTCATGGCGGCCCTTGGTGATGACTTCGGCGCTCTGGCCGTGCACGTCGATCGATTCGCGCGGCGTGATGATGGAGCTCGTCGGCTTGACGGCGATGCGCACCTCCAGGTCCTGGCCGGTGCTGATGCCGCCGACGATGCCGCCCGCGTTATTGCTGCGAAAACCCTCGGGGCTCAGCGAATCGCCATGCGTGGTGCCGCGCTGGGCCACACTATCGAAACCCGCGCCGATCTCCACGGCCTTGACGGCGTTCAGGCCCATCATGGCATAGGCGATGTCGGCGTCCAGGCGGTCATACAGGGGCTGGCCCAGACCGACCGGCATATTGCTGGCATTCACGCGCAGCGCCGCACCGCAGGAGTCGCCCGACTTGCGCAACTGCTCCATATATTCTTCGTAGCGGCTCACATCGGCCACGGGCGCGAAGAAGGGGTTGTGCGGCACATGCTCCCAGCTCTCGAACGGGATGGCCAGCTCCCCCACCTGGGTCATGCAGGCGCGGAATTCGGTGCCGAACTTTTGCTTCAGCCACTTCTTGGCCACGGCGCCGGCGGCCACCGTGGGCGCGGTCAGGCGGGCCGAGGAACGGCCACCGCCGCGCGGGTCGCGAATGCCGTATTTCTGGAAATAGGCATAGTCGGCATGGCCGGGGCGAAAGCTCTGGGCTATGTTGGAGTAATCCTTGCTGCGCTGGTCCGTGTTGCGGATCAGCAGCGCGATGGGCGTGCCCGTGGTCTTGCCCTCGTAGACACCCGAGAGGATTTCCACCGCATCGGGTTCGTTGCGCTGGGTCACGAACTTGCTGGTGCCGGGACGGCGGCGGTCCAGATCCTGCTGGATGTCCGCTGCGCTCAGCTCCATGCCCGGAGGGCAGCCGTCAATCACACAGCCTATGGCCGGGCCGTGGGATTCACCAAAATTGGTAACCGTGAAAATTGTGCCAAAGGTATTGCCGCTCATAGGCTGTTGATTATGCCTGCGGAGCTTGGCCGGCAGTCAGGCGCGGGGGTCATAAGAGCGCTGCCCCAGCCATCGCGCCTGCCGCAGGCCTGGCACCGCGGCTACCAGCGCGGCGGCTGGCTGCCGGGAGGCGCGGACGGATGATCCCAGGCCACGGGCGTGCGCGAGAACTGCGCGCAGTGGCGCACGGCCTGCAGGCGGCCAAAGCCGCTGTCCAGCGTTTCCAGGTAGGGCGCGATATCGGGCCTTGCCTCGTCCCATTGCGGCGGCGCCACGCGCCCCAGGCTGCGCAGCCAGTGCGCCGCGCCGGCCAGCGAGACGCGCACGCGCCAGCTGCCGCCCTCGGTGGCCTGCTTCAGCAGGGCCGCCTGTATGCCAAAGGCCAGCAAAAAGCCCGCGCCATAGTCCAGCGCCTGCATGGGCAGAACCCGCGGCTTGCCGCCGCCCTCGGCCATGCCCTCGTCCGCATTGATGCCCGTGGCCGTCTGCACCAGCGAATCGAAGCCGCGCCGCCCGGCCCATGGCCCTTGCCAGCCATAGGCGCAGAGTTCGGCCACCACCAGGCCCGGGCGCAGCTGCGCCAGGGCTTGGTCGCCAAAGCCCCTGGCCTCCAGCGCGCCGGGCCGATAGGCCTGCAGAAACACATGGGCCGCGCTGACCAGGCTCTGCAAGCCCGCGCGGCCCGGCTCCGTGCGCAGGTCCAGCTGGGCCGAGCGCTTGCCGCGGCTCAGATCCGCGATCGCGTCGATATTGGGCAGATGGGGTCCGTTGATCATCAGCACCTCGGCGCCATAGGCAGCCAGGGTACGTGCCGCGGCCGGGCCCGAGAGTATGCGCGTCAGATCCAGCAGCTTGATGCCCGCCAGCGGTCGCTGCCCGTCGCCCAGCTGCGGCCAGGTCTGCGGCGCTGCATCGCCTATGCGCACCAGCTCCACCAGGGGCTGGCTGGCGATCTCAGCCTGCTGCTCCTGGGCCAGCCATTGCTCATGGCTGCGCAGCGCCGCTACCGGCAGGCCGCGCTCCGCGGCGCGGGCTTCGAAGTCCTCGGCACGCCAGTGCTGCAGCGCCTGCTCCACCGCGGCTCGCGGTGTCCGGCTTCCAGGCTCCAGGCCCAGCAGCGCCAGCGCGCCGTCGCGATGGTGGTCGAAGTTCGCATGGATGCGCACCCAGCCCGGCGCCCCCAGGGCTGCGCCGCAGGCATACAGGCCCGAGATCGGCGACCACAGATCGGGCTCCTGGCCGTCCAGCGTGAAAAAACCGCTGCTCTCGAAGACCGCATGCTGGGCATCGACGCCCACCGTCTGCGCCCCCAGATCCGGCCTGCGCAGCGCTCCAATCTCGGTGGCCGCGAGCGCGGCCGCGCCCACGCTGGCCTGGACCATGTCGGCCACCGCAAAGCTGGAGGCAAAGCCGCGGGCCGAGCCCGTCAGCGCCGCACGCTCCAGGGCCTGCGGCGCCAGCCCGCACTGCCCCCATAGTTCCGCCAGCGCGGCCGTCGCGCCAGCCGCTGCCCAGGATTCGTCGGATCTAGCATTTTTCATAGCCGTGAGCGCCTTATCGACAAGGGTTTCGGGCCGATTCCATGCAAGAACATGGAACTGGTGGGACCCGGAAATGACAAACCCCGCGGCTGCGGGGTCTGAGAAAAAGAATTCAATGCCAGGCCGGCACCCGGGCCATCACTCGGCGCCCTGGCGCTCGCCCTCGGGCCAGTCGCGGATATAGGCCTTGAGCATGCGGTTCTCGAAGTTCTGGCTGTCGACCACGGCCTTGGCCACGTCGTAGAGGCTGATCACGCCCATGAGCATGCGCTTGTCCATCACGGGCATATAGCGTGCGTGGCGGTCCAGCATCATGCGGCGAACCTCGTCCATATCGGTCTCCATGGTGCAGGTCATGGGTGCATCGTCCATGGCCGAGCGCACGCTCATATCGGCGATGCCGCTGGTCTTGACGAAGCCCTGGATCACTTCGCGGAAAGTCAGCATGCCCACCACATCGCCATGCTCCATGACGACCAGCGAGCCTATGTCCTTGTCCGACATGACCTGCACCGCCGCGGCCAGGCTTTCGTCGGGCGCTACCGTGTACAAGGTATTGCCCTTGACGCGCAGGATGTCACTTACTTTCATTGCCGTTCTCCGAGATCTGTTTTGTGCACGCTGGCAGCTTTTGTCCTGCACGTGTCAGCACGTGCGGCATTGCTGTGCGCAGAATGCGAGTGCGTGCACAAATATAGCCCACAATGAGATGAGCCCAGCACAATTGGCGACACCCGCAACACGGATGAAGCAGCGCCGTTCCGCCCAATGCGGGCCTGCAAGGCAGGCGCAATCTCGCCCAGACCGATAGCAACAAATCACGGAGACAAGACATGCCCGGCTACTCTGACCCCGGCTTTGACACCCTGAGCCTGCACGCGGGCGCCCAGCCCGACCCGGCCACCGGCGCGCGGGCCGTGCCCATTCACCTGACGACCTCCTTCGTCTTCGAATCCAGCGATCACGCGGCCAGCCTGTTCAATCTGGAGCGTCCCGGCCATGTCTACAGCCGCATCAGCAATCCCACGAACGCCGTGCTCGAGCAGCGCGTGGCCGCTCTAGAAGGCGGCGTGGGCGCGATTGCAGTAGCCAGCGGCCAGGCGGCCCTGCATCTGTCCATCGCCACGCTGATGGGCGCTGGCAGCCATATCGTGGCCAGCACCGCGCTGTATGGCGGCAGCCAGAACCTGCTGCATTACACGCTGCGCCGCTTCGGCATCGAGACCACGTTTGTGAAGCCCGGCGACATAGACGGCTGGCGTGCCGCCGTGCGTCCCAACACCAAGCTGTTCTTCGGCGAGACCGTGGGCAATCCGGGCCTGGACGTGCTGGACATTGGCACCGTCTCCGCCATCGCCCACGAGGCCGGCGTGCCGCTGCTGGTGGACTCCACCCTGACCTCGCCCTGGCTGATCAAGCCCTTCGAACACGGCGCAGACATCGTCTACCACTCGGCCACCAAGTTCCTCTCGGGTCACGGCACAGTGATAGGCGGCATCGTGGTCGACGGCGGCAGCTTCGACTGGGAAAAGAGCGGCAAATTCCCCGAGCTGACCCAACCCTACGACGGCTTCCACAATATGGTGTTCAGCGAGGAGAGCACGGTGGGCGCCTTTTTGCTGCGCGCGCGCCGCGAAGGCCTGCGCGACTTCGGCGCCTGCATGAGCCCGCACAGTGCCTGGCTGATCCTGCAGGGCATAGAGACGCTGCCGCTGCGCATGGAACGCCATATGCGCAATACCGAGAAGGTGGTGCAGTTCCTGGCCAGCCACCCGTTCGTGGCGCGCGTGGGCCACCCGCTGCTGGCCTCGCACCCCAGCCATGCGCTGGCGCAGAAGCTGCTGCGCTTCGGCGCGCGCGGCGCGGGCTCGGTGTTCAGCTTCGACCTCAAGGGCGACCGCGAGCAGGGGAAGAAGTTCATCGAGACGCTCAAGCTCTTCAGCCACCTGGCCAACGTGGGCGACTGCCGCTCGCTGGTCATCCACCCCGCCAGCACCACGCACTTCCGCATGACGGACGAGGCGCTGGCCGCCGGCGGCATCTCGCAGGGCACGATCCGCCTGTCGATCGGGCTGGAAGACCCCGACGACCTGATCGACGACCTCAAGCGCGCGCTCAAGGCCGCGGAAAAGCTCGGTGCCGGAAAGGCGGGTGCGTGATGGAACTGCAAGTCAACGGCCAGCGCACCTACTGCTACACC
>JAFAIY010000490.1 GCA_019236485.1 Comamonas sp.
GCCCAGGCGCAACAGCAGCACAAGCGTGCGCTCCACCCGGCCGTGACAGGCGTGCAGCATGCCGAACGGCTCGTCGAAGCCAGCGGAAGGAAGAGAGTGCAATTGCAGGGGCACAGCCATGGATTGTTGCTGCCGGTCGGTGAGGCCATCGCGCGGCAAACACCATTGCTGATCAAGATCAAAGCCATGCTCCGGGCGGCCGCGCGCAGTGGTATTGTCTCCCCATCGCATGCCATGGCCAAACGCTTTCCGATCAACCCTGAGCATACCTACCGGGGCTGCGATCTCTACCGTGCCGCAGATCAGACTGGCCAACCGTCAGCAACCGACCCACGACAGATATTCATTGAGACTCAGCTCTCCGAGAGAACATTGCGTAGTCACGTGACACTCCGCGCACGACGCGGTAGGAGCGTAGAAGTCCTTCGTATTGATAGCCACATGTTTGCAGGACCTTCGTGGATGCCATATTTGAAGGAAGCACCGTTGCTTGGACACGATAGAGGTTCATTTCTCGGAAGGACCAATCCGTCACCACACGGCACATGGAAGTTGCGATACCTCGTCCCCAATACTGAGGAGCGATGTCGTAGGCAATTTCTGCCGTCCGATTTCCAGCGGATATGGTGTGGAGCCCAATGGTGCCAATCAACTGCCGATTAGGCTCATCAACTATGGCAAACCGTATTTGTGAATCGAGGGCGTCTGACTCTAGTGCGTCAAATATAGGCATAAGGTCATGCACTGCATCTAAATTCCAGCTTGTGTGTTCAACGACTTTGGGAAGTTGAAGGTAGGCATACCAAGCCTCGGCATCGCTGCTTTCAAGCTGCCGTAGTGCAATGCCTGGAAGCGCAGAGGTCGGAGGAGTTGCAATTCGCATTGAGTGTGTGGGAATGGTGAGAATCGATATCTTCTCATTGGAAGCTACCTGCATCCGAGCCCGTGAAGTACTTCCGAAAAGACAGGGGCACGCTAGCCTGACTGGCCGCTTCTGGCCGAACGCAGCCGGTCCCAGCCAGCGGACTGACCAACCGTCACCGGCGCAGGTGAGTAGTTCAACCAGAACACACAGAATCGACAAAGCAGCGAAGCACAGCGCAATGCCTCACGCAACCAACTGACTTGGCCCGCAATAGGCGTTCTCGGACCTTCTGGGGCGCGCGGATAAGCAATGAATGCAATTGATTGATCGTCAGTTTCAAAAGGCTACGCCTAGCGACCAATGTTGGACATGCACGGTCTGAGCGAGCGATGCAGCAAGCACCGTGTCGCTTGCTTGCTCAACCAAGAGGAGCGCCTGCAAACAAAGGTATATGTGTCCTCCTTGTATCAGGGCTACCGGCTCACAGTAGTTGCCCCGGCCCACTTGGGGCATCAGGTCATGGCCTATGAGCCCAATCAGTCTTTGGGACCTCCGAGTCGCGCCTTGAATTAGTTTTCTTGCTTTGAAGGCCGGGAAAATTTATTTATGAAACAGGATAGTTAACGAAATAAATTCGTTTAACGAATTTATTGAATCAAGACAAACTCCAACCAAGACTCTTAGAACATGGAGACATCAGTTGGAGCAGACAAACTTCCTTGCGCCCAAGCATTTCTTTCGCCCGTCCCGTTCACATGCCGTTGTGGTTGGCGGCGGCACCATGGGCGCAGACGTTGCAGTCGTTCTTTGCCGCGGCGGGTGCAAGACGACCATTGTGGAGTCCAATTCAGAGCGTGCGGCCAAAGTCCCTGAACTAGTCCGCAACGGCTTGACTCAGCTAGGCGCAACAGCGCACCTGGACAGGTTGTCAGTTGCCTCATCTCTGGACGATGTTGACTGGACATCCGTCGACGTGGTGATCGAGTGCATCCCTGAACGACTGGATATCAAGCAAGCGCTGTTTGCACAACTGGAGCAGCATGCGCGCAAGGACGCTCTGCTGGCCAGCAATAGCTCCAGCTTCCCCATCACTGCAATTGCACAGGGTCTACAGACCCGGGATCGCATGCTGGGCCTGCATTTCTTCATGCCGGCGCACCTGACTCCGCTTGTCGAAGTCGTCTGCGGCGAAGCCTCAAACCTGGAGAGTGCTCAGAACCTCTACACGTTCATGCGTCAATGCGGCATGGTGCCTGTCTTGGTCAGGAAGGATTTGCCAGGCTTCCTGGCCAATCGCCTTCAGCATGCGCTGGCGCGCGAAGCCTTTGCATTGATCGATGCCGGCATAGCATCTCCCGAAGATGTCGACGCCGCAGTCCGCTTTGGCTTTGGCTTTCGTTTTCTGGCGGCCGGCCCCGTGTTGCAACGGGATCATGCAGGCCTGGAGGTTCATTGCGCTGCGGGCGCGACCATGTACCCCTCGCTGGCAGCCAACAAAGAACCCGGTCAGTGCCTGTCGCAGAAAGTGGCGGAGGGCAAATTCGGCATGAAAACAGGTGAAGGCTTCTTCAAATGGACGCCCGAGAGCATTGCACAGGAGAAGCAGCGCTATCAGAAGACATTGCTGGCCGGCCTTGAGATCCTAAAAAGCGAATTGCCGTCCGTAGGCGATGCTGCAGAGCAATAGGAGGAGCCCGCAGTGAATACACCTCTCATCGTCATTGTCGCTCCCAATGGGGCATACAAAACCAAAGACCAGCACCCATATGTTCCGTTGACCTCTGCCGAATTGGCGCAAACCGCCAAAGAATGTCTGGACGCAGGGGCAAGCATGATTCATATGCATGTTCGCAAGCCGGATGGCAAACATCTACTGGATGCCCATGCTTATTTGGACGCCACTGCGGCTGTGCGCAAGGCAGTGGGACAGGAACTGGTCGTCCAGATCACCACCGAAGCGGCCCAAGTCTATCAACCCCATGAGCAGATGCAGGTCGCTCGAGCAGTTGTACCCGAAGCCATATCCGTGGGCCTGCGTGAGATTCTCAGGCCAGAGGTTCCGGAGTCGGAGATCCAGTCATTTTTCACCTGGCTAAAAGAGTGCAATGTGATGACGCAGGTGATTCTGTACGACGTCGCCGATGTCCAAGCTTGGCAGCGCCTGCGCGCAAGTGGTGTGATTCCAGAGAACAAGTGGTTTTTGCTGTTTGTGCTGGGTCGCTACTCCGTGGGGCAAACCTCTTCCCCAACCGACTTGCTGCCGTTTCTGGAGGCCAATGACGGTGCCTACCCTTGGGCCATGTGCGCATTCGGCGCTCAAGAAAATGCATGCGCCATTGCTGCTGCCAGCCTTGGAGGACATGCGCGCGTGGGCTTCGAGAACAATCTGTTCCTGAAAAATGGAGCACAGGCAGCCAATAACGCGGCTCTGGTGGCACAAGTGGCTCAAGGCGCTACAGCCCTGGGACGGCCACTGGCAAGCGCCACGGACATCCGCCGCCTCTTTCTGAACTGAACCGCTCCTAGGCAAGCATTGCTTCTTGTGCCTTCAGGTAGTGATCTCTTGGCGGCACAAGATGCGCGACGGTCAGGCTGATCAAGTGCTCACGAGCACCGTCCGCCAAAACGGCCAACAGTTCATGGTGTTCCTTCTGAGATTGCAGCTGGCGCTCTCTGGACGTCAAGGCACCGAATCGAATCGCATGCGTTCTGCGAGCGAAGTCTTCAATGGTTTGCGACAAAAAAGCATTGCCGCATTGAGCAAACAAAAGCCGATGGAATTCTTGATTGGTCCGAAAGATGTTGCGCGGATCCTGGTTCAGGATGGCCGCGTCATGCTCAAGCTGAATACTTCGCAGCTGCTCCAAAGCCTCCCGGCTCAAAGGCAGTGGAATTTTTCGCATGGCTTCAGCTTCGAGCAACTCGCGCATTTCATAGAGCTGGACCACTTCGGCTCTGCTGAAAGATCTCACCATGGCGCCGATATTTCGCTTTCGCTCAACCAGTCTAGCGCTTTCCAATTGGGTCAATGCCTCGCGCACAACGTGACGCTTGGCTTCAAATCTCTCCATCAGCTCGTCTTCGACCAGACGCACTCTCGGCGCCAAAAGACCCAGAACAATATCCTCTTCCAATGTCGCAGCAATGGCGGATGCACCGTCCCCGGAAGGACGGCGCTCATCGGCATGAACGCCCGTCGGCATATGGACTTAACTCCTTGGAATGGAACCCTTGCGCTCCGTGGCCGTCAGAAAATCAAAATCGGCACCACGGTCAGCCTGCAAAACAGTCTTCTTGAACAAATAGGCATAGCCCCGCTCAGCGGTCGGCACCTGCACAGGCTTGGCATTCTGACGCCTCGCCAGCTCTTCATCGCTGACCAGCCACTCAATGCTGCGGTCTCGCACGGAAAGGCGAATTCTGTCGCCAGTTTGAACCCATGCCAATGGCCCGCCGATAGCTGCCTCGGGCGTAACGTGCAAAACGATGGTGCCAAAGGCGGTGCCGCTCATGCGCCCATCAGATACGCGAACCATGTCCTTCACCCCTTGCGCAGCCAGCTTCTTGGGAATGGGCAGGTAGCCGGCCTCGGGCATTGCTGCGCCCTTGGGACCAATGTTCTTGAGGACAAGCACGTCGTTGGAATGGACATCAAGGTCTGGCGAATCAATGCGCGCAGCCAAGTCTTCAGCGTTCTCAAAAACGACGGCCCTGCCCTCATGCTCCATCAGCTCGGGGTTCGCAGCAGACTGTTTGATGATGGCGCCACCAGGCGCAAGGTTGCCATGCAGCACCGCGATTCCACCTTGTGGGTACAACGGGGCATCCAAGGTCTTCACTACGTGCTGCTTGAAACCGGGTCCCGCAGCTTCCAACTCCTGACCCAGAGTTCTGCCGGTCACGGTCAATGCATCCAGATGCAGCAAGGGCTTGAGTTCACGCAAAAGAGTGTGCATACCTCCCGCGGCGTGGAAGTCCTCCATGTAGTGATCACCGGAAGGTTTGAGATCGAGCAACACAGGCGTGTTGCGGCTCATCGCATCCAGAGCCTTCAAATCCAGCTCATAGCCCAGCCGCCCGACAATAGCCGCCAGATGAACAATGGCGTTGGTCGACCCCCCCATGGCCAGCAGGACACGCATGGCGTTCTCAAAAGCGGCAGGAGTCAATATCTTGTCGATGGTCAACCCGGCACGCGCCATTTGCACCGCCACCTCGCCAGAACGCTCGGCGATGCGGATGCGGTCGGCAGTTACTGCTGGCGGAGTGGCGCTACCAGGGATGCCGATACCCAGAGCTTCAGCGATACAAGCCATGGTGCTGGCCGTTCCTGCCACCGAGCAGGTGCCGACACTGGCTACCAGCTGGTTATTGACGTCCGCAATTTCTTCGCCATCGATTTCTTCCGCACGGAACTTGCCCCAATAGCGACGGCAATCGGTACAGGCTCCGACACGCTCACTTCGGTGCGATCCCGTAAGCATGGAGCCCGTGACCAATTGCACAGCAGGCAAACCCACCGATGCCGCCCCCATCAACTGCGCCGGCACGGTCTTGTCACAGCCGCCGATCAGCACCACGGCATCCATGGGCTGGGCGTGCAGCATTTCCTCGGTATCCATGGACATGAGGTTACGCAAGTACATGCTGGTGGGCTGAGAAAAGCTCTCGTGCAACGAAATGGTCGGAAAGTCCATGGGCAGGCCTCCCGCCATCAGGACGCCGCGCTTCACCGCCTCTATCAGCTGCGGCATGTTGCCATGGCAAGGGTTGTACGAACTTCCCGTATTCGAAATACCGATCACCGGCCGATCCAGAGCCTTGTCGGTGTAGCCCGCCCCCTTAATGAATGCTTTGCGCAAGAAAAGAGAGAACCCACGATCTCCGTAGTTAGTGAGCCCTTTGGAGATGCCGCTAGAGGCAGCGTCGGGATGAATCGTTGGTTGTTGGCCTGGCTTGTTCGTCATGGGAGGGTTAACCACGGTTGATGCACTTATTATTATTAATAATATTATTGATTAAACAAAAAATCGAGCGCTCGGACAAGAAAGCGCATACCTGAAAACCCTAAAGGAGACATCGTGAGATCCACAACCCAAGGAAATCGACTCACACGCCGCGCAACGCTCTCGGCGGCGGCTGCAGCAGTTCTGCTCACTCTCGGAACAATGGGTGCCGCCCAGGCACAAACCGACTATCCCAACAAGCCGGTACGCCTCGTAGTGCCCTATGCCCCCGGCGGTGCAACAGACGTGATCGGCCGCGTGCTGGCCAAACAGCTGTCGGATGCCTTGGGCCAGCAGTTCGTGGTGGATAACCGTGCCGGCGCAGGCGGCAGTCTTGGCGCAGGGCAAGTCGCCAAATCACCCGCCGATGGCTACACCTTGCTGATGGGGGCCTTTACCAGCCATACCATCAACGCGGCGCTCACACCCGCGGTGACTCCCTTCGATATTCACAAGAGCTTCTCTCACATCTCGGTGGTGGGGACGGTTCCACTGGTCTTTGTCGTCAATCCCAATGTCCAAGTCGCATCCATCAAGGAGTTGATTGCGCTAACGAAGTCCAAGCCCGGCTCCATCACCTTCGCATCCGCTGGTAACGGTTCCCCCCAGCATCTCGCGGTCGAGATGTTCAAGCGCCAGGCCCAGGTCGACGTGGTTCACATTCCCTACAAAGGAAGTGGCCCCGCCATCTCTGACCTGCTGGGTGGACAGGTCAACGCCATGATTGATACGGTTCCTGCAGCGCAAGGCCAGATCAAGGCCGGCAAGCTCAAGGCCTTGGCGACTACCACCAAGGAGCGCGTGCCATCTGTTCCTGATGTCCCCACCGTGGTGGAGGCCGGAATTCCGGAAATGCAGGTGAGCTCCATGTTTGCTCTGTCCGCCCCTGCAGGAACCCCAACTGCCGTCATTCAAAAGATCAATGCAGCGCTAAAGGTGATTCTGTCGAAGCAGGATGTCAAAGACTCAATGCTCGCTCAAGGGGCCATTGCTACATACAGCACGCCCGATGAAACCTCCAAGATCATCAATGCCGAGTATGCAAAGTGGGCCAAGTTGATCAAAGAAAGCAACATCAAAGCTGAATGAGCTCAGGAAGCAGAGTGACGGGAAGCTGTGACTCTGCTGCCTATACTCGTGTGGGTGGAACCCAATCTATCGACCAAAGACCTGAGGGCCGTTGTCGCTCTCAGCCAAACCAAAAGCTTTGGCCAAGCCGCCCTACTCGTTCACCTATCCCAATCTGCCCTGTCTGCACTGATTGCACGTGTTGAATCGCAAATCGGAGCACGGCTGTTTGAACGAACCACACGCGCCGTAGAACTGACTGACGCAGGACTGGTTTTTACAGCTCATGCGCAAGAATTGTTACGCGATACACAACGTGCTCTGCGTGCCGTATCCGATACCGTTCAGCTCAAAACAGGCTCGGTCACTGTCGCAGCCCTACCTTCTCTCGCCGCTTCGCTGGTACCAAAGGTGTTCGCTGAATTTTCGCGATCGCACCCAGAGGTTCGACTTGCTCTGCTCGACACATTGTCCGGGCCCGCGTTTGATCTGGTGCGAGATGGCAAAGTGGACTTTGCATTGACGGCGGCAGACCCAAAGCAAGAAGACTTGGCATATGAGCAATTGACCGAGGACCAGTTCTTGGTCATTTGCCCCGAAGGACATCCTCTCTGCTCGAAGTCGGACCCCATCTCCATCGAGAGCACTCTGGACTATCCACACATTTCCATGTCTGGATCGGCGAGTGTTCGCCAATATATCGACGCCAACTTGTTTGCAAAAGGCATCCGATTCAACCCGACATTCGAGGTTGATCACATCGCCACCATTGGCGCCTTGGTCAGCGAGGGGTTGGGCATCAGCGCCCTGCCGGAAACAGCAATCTCTTTACTGAAAGCTGGCCGGCTTGCACATCTACCTCTGTCTGCCCCTGGCATTCAACGCCCATTGGGTATGGTGATGCGCCGTCATGCACCACAGAGCCCCGCAGCCGAAGAGCTAGGCAGACTGCTCAAAAAACACCTGCGTCGTGCTCTCTATGAATCCGCCCCTACGATTTCCCCAAGGCCCAGGCTCGAAACCAAACCACCAAAGAACTAGTGCTCAATGTGCCTTGCTGGCTTAGTTCAGTTCAACTGCGAAAACGGAATTAAATTTCCATCAAGACATTAGGGGACGGACTTGAGCACTGCCGAGCTTGAACACACCCACCGTGCGCGCCAACCTGCCCGTCTGCTGACGCAGGCTTTCGGCGGCAGCCGCGCTCTGTTCGACCAGCGCGGCATTCTGCTGAGTAACATCGTCCAACTGACGCACGGCGTCCCCAACAGAGACAATGCCCTCCCGCTGTTCGGTGCTGGCCCGCGTGATTTCGCCGATCAAGCTGCTGACACGCTCGACCTGCCGGACTATGTCGTCCATAGTCTTTCCCGCACTGCTCACTAGATCCGCCCCCGCTTCGACCTTATTCACACTGCTGCCGATCAGGCCTCTGATGTCCTTTGCAGCCTGGGCGCTGCGTTGAGCCAGTTGGCGAACCTCGCCCGCCACCACAGCAAAGCCCCGCCCCTGCTCTCCGGCACGCGCCGCCTCGACCGCGGCGTTAAGCGCCAGGATGTTGGTCTGGAAAGCCAAGCTGTCGATCACAGCAGTGATTTCCGCAATCTGCCGAGAGCCGCTGCTAATCTCTTCCATGGTCGCAACCACCTGCCCGACGACTTGGCCACCCTGAGCCGCAACATCGGAAGCATCGCTAGCAAGCCTTTGCGCCTGCTGGGCAGCTTCGGCGCTATGCCGAACATTACCGACCAACTGCTCCATGGCTGAAGCTGTCTGCTGAAGTTGGCCTGCGGCGATCTCGGTACGCCGCGAAAGGTCTTGGTTACCTGCTTCGATCTCCACTGTGGCTTGCTGGACCGAGTCGCTGCCGGCACGGATCTCGTGCAGGACGGCAGCAATTTTCTCAACGAACCGATTGAAAGCTCCCGCGATTTGCGCCACTTCATCACGCCCATGTACCGGTAAACGGCGACTGAGGTCACCGTCTCCCGAACCTATTTCCTCCATGGCGTCACGTACCTCGGACAGGCGCCGGAACGCCCGTGCCGTCAACAAACCAACCGCCAACGCTGCACCCAGAGCCACCAGCACGATGGCAATAGCCGATGTCTGAAGCACATGGCCCAACCCAGCGGTGGCTTCGGCACGGTCCAGCACCACAACCATTACCCAGTCTGTGCCGCGCACGGGTTTGGCGCGTAGCAACTTGGGAACGCCGTTGAACTCCAAATCAATCGGCGCATCAGCATGGATCAACGCCGCCACCATCTTGGGTGTGAGCTGATCAGACAGGATGCTGGCTGGCTTGCGTATCAACTCGGCATCGGGATGCGCAAGCAGCTGGCCGCTGCCGTCAACTACAAAGCCAAAGCTGGAAGGTGTGGGGTGGACTGCCGCAACGACCTCGCGCACTCCGCCGAGAAACACCGCAGCAGAGACCGCACCAGCCGGTTTACCATCCCTGAGCAAAGGTGCGGCGAAGGACACCATTGCCTTGCCGGTATTCGCGTCCGCATAGGGTTTGGTCACCAACAACTTGCCAGCCGCCACCGCTTCCTTGTACCAAGGTCGGCTGGTGGGGTCAAAACCCGGAGGAGTCGGTTTGCTGGAAACGGCCGTCTTGTCTTCCCAACCCGCAGTCACAATTCGGAATCCACCAGACAGCTCAAGCTGTCGCACCACCGTCTTCGCATCACCCTGCCCCAATGCCTCAACAGCAGCCCCAACCATGGCAGCACGCGATGCAACCCATTCATCGACTGCAAGCGCATGGCCGCTGGCAACAGCCGCCAAGTTCTGCTCTACAGCTTCCAGACTACTGCCACGGACGATGTAATAGGTCGCACCACCCGTAAGAGCCAATGCCGCCGCCACACTGGCAGTGCAGGACACAAGCATGCGTACACGAAGGCTTGAAAGCAAAGGTAGATGAGCAGAGGTTGTGAAGCGTTTCATATTTAATATTTTTTAATTTCGAAATACATTGTTAAGTTTCGATACCTGCAGAAACAAAACATCACAGATAAGGAGTGCTGACTTGTAGTCAGTAAATATGTGCGCGCTCTACTAGATTGGGTGCAGTCAGTACCATCAGAGCGGGCAGGCTTGCTGAGGGTGGATGCTTAGATCAAACCGTTATCAGCAAGCTGAGCCATCAAGGATGCCGTGGTATGCGAAGGCTCTGAGACTATTGGTAGCGGTCTATGCACCGAGTCCCATTGATCTGATGACAGAGGACCTCAAGCCGAAAATCGGTTCGGAGCAGTAGTGATCGTGGCCCTGTGGCTGTCGACAGGGGTCGCAGCATGGAGCTGGCGCAAGCCACGTCTAATCGGAACAGATTCCAGGCTTCATGCCATGAGCGGATGCACGGACATGACCGCTTGAAACCTAGTTCGAGAACATACCAGGTGTCAAAAGACGCATGTGAACTGTCAACGCGTTTCGAAGACATCCATACAAACATGCCGCTGCTCACCGAGTCCCTGCGCAGACAGGCGCATGGTGTCTCCAGCCTTGAGAAAAACCGGAGCAGGTTTCTGACCCAGACCTACACCTGCGGGAGTGCCGGTCAGAATCACATCGCCAGCTTCCAGTGTCATGAATTGGCTGATGTAGCTGATGAGCTTGGGTATCCCTGCAATAAGGTTTGCCGTACTGCTGTCCTGCATGCGCTTGCCGTTGACATCCAGTTCAAGCGCAATGTCGTGCGGGTCCGTGATTTCATCGGCTGTAACCAGCCAGGGTCCCAGCGGAGCAAAGGTGTCGTGGCTTTTACCCTTGTCCCATGTGCCGCCGCGCTCAATCTGCCAAGCTCGTTCCGAGACATCATTGGCCAATACATACCCGGCGACTTGGGCTAATGCTTGACCCTCGCTAACACGCTGCGTTCGGGCGCCCATCACGACACCTAGCTCAACCTCCCAGTCAACCTTGCTCGCGCCCGGGGGAATCTGTATCGCGTCATCAGGACCGCAGATTGCTGTCACGGCTTTCATGAACAGGATTGGTTCATCGGGAAGCTGCAACCCGGCTTCTATTGCGTGGTCTTCGTAGTTAAGTCCCACGCCAACCAGTTTGCCCACCTGAGCCACAGGACAGCCCAGGCGCGGCGTTCCCTCAACCTTGGGCAGGCGGGACCAGTCTGTATGTCGGATGCGATCCAGTGTGTCAGGGCTGAGCTGCCCCGGACCCCAGTCGGGCACCAGGGTCGATGCATCGCGCAGCGCACCGTCGGCATCCAGCACGGCCGGACGCTCTGCACCCGCTCTGCCATAGCGAAGAAGTTTCACGATCTATTTCTCCTAGAAGTCAGTTCCGCGTTTACCGAGCACATCACGCAACGCCGAACAGTCGACCCCAGCCCTGCACAGCAGAGGGATCACGCCCTGCCGCACGCAGCATGCCCCAGACGGTGGTGCTCACGGTGTCGAGCAGCGGCACACCCCAGCGTCGCTCCACCTCCGGGGCCAGATGTGCGGCGTGCAGATTGGTGCAGTAGGTGACGACGGCGTCGGGTCTGCCTTCCTCGATCACCTCGCCAATGAGTTCCAGTAGTTGCTCTGGTGGCACCAGCGCGAAGCTATGGTTGACCGAGATGTTCAGATGCCGGTGCGCCGTGGTTTCGACACCTGCGGCCCGGTAGTTGTTCACGATGCATCGCTGCACGTCCGCCGTGTAGGGGCTGACGATGGCGAGCTTTTTCACCGAGAGCTTTTCCATCAGTTCGTTGAGCGCCAGGATGGCTGTTGTGGCCTTGATGCCCGTGCGCTCCTGGATGCGCTGGCACAGCTGCACGTCGGCATCGAAGCCGCGCCAGCCTGCGGCCGTGCCGCTCCAGCCGATCACATCCACCTTGGCATCGGCCAGGAGTTCGGCGGCAGCCAGGATTTTGCTGTCGTCAAACTGGTTCATCGCCCCTTCAGCCAACGAAATCTCGGTGACCTTGAAGCGGGAAAAATGGGCTGAACACCGGCCGGCGCTGGCAGCCAAAGCGCTGGTCAGCGGCTCCAGCGCGGTGTTGGAAGAAGGCGTGAGCACGCCCAGGCATGTCGTAGTTGCAGTCATCTTGCTTGTCTCCGTTGTATGTCTAGCCGGTGTGGCGGCTTGCGCGCATTGTTCATCTTGTCAGAGACAACGTCAACAATAGTGTTGACATTAATTTCATCAAAACCATAGAACGCAACGCCTTTGGGGCTGCACATCCAGTGAGCTACTTCTTTTGCCCGACAAGGCTTTACAACGATAGGCTGCTCTCTAGGTATTTACGATATTGTTGACAATTTTGTCGACATTTAGATTTCGAACTCACATCGAACAACTATTCAACCGATGGAGTGAGACTCGAGATGCAAATCCCCACAACACTTTCCACGTCGCATGCGGCGGCGGCACCAACCAGGGTGCGCTGGAAGATCTTTTTGATGATGCTTTTCCTGATCGCGGTCAATTACATTGACCGTGCATCGCTGTCTGTGGCCATGCCCATGATCGCCAAGGAGTTCGATCTCAGCCCGGCCATTCAGGGCCTGTTGATGAGCTCCTTCTTCTGGACCTATGCGTTCATGCAGATTCCAGGGGGCATGCTGGCCGACCGCTTCGGTCCGCGCGTCGTGATCGTCTGCTCCACGCTGGGTTGGGGCTTCTTTCAGGCCATTGCCGCCGTGTGCACTGGCTGGGTGTCGCTACTGATTACCCGCCTGGGATTGGGTGCGGCTGAAGCACCGATCTACCCGGCAGGTGGCAAGCTCAACGGCATCTGGATGACCCAGAACGAACGCGGGCGCGGCGCCACGTTGCTGGACGGAGGCGCTCCGCTGGGCGCAGCCCTGGGCGCACTGATCATTGCAGGGCTGCTGACCCATTTCGATTCCTGGCGCGTGTCCTTCGTGGTGGCCGGCGTGGGCACCATGATCACCGGTGTCTTTGCCTGGTGGTATATCCGCAACCATCCCCGTGAGCACGCCGGCGTCAATGAAGCCGAGGCTGCTTTCATCGAGGAAGCACACGCCGCCGACCTCGCAGCCGAGCCCGCCCATGCCAGCGGCAAGGTGATGGACTTCTTCAAGTACCGCTCGGTCTGGGGCATGTTCTTCGGCTGGATGTGCTTCAACGCGCTGTTCTACGGTCTGCTGACCTGGATGCCCACCTACCTGTCCAAGGTGCACGGCATGGACATCAAGCAGATGGGCGGCGCCGTGTTCATCATGTTCTTCTCCGGCTTCGTCGGTGAAATGGTGGGCGGCTGGATCGCCGACAAATGGAAGGCTGCCGGCGCTTCGCAAGCCAAGGTGCTGCGCACGCTGTTCGGTATCGCCTCAATCATCGCCACCATCGCCATCTACAACGTGGCCCGCTTCAAGGATCCCGTGACCATCGTGATCCTGCTGTCGGTAACGCTGTTCTTCCTGCGCTGGTGCGGTCTGTTCTGGTGCGTTCCTTCCATCCTGGGCACCCGCAAGCGCGTTGGCTTCCTGGGCGGCGTCATGAACCTGGGTGGCAACTTCGCCGGCATCGGTGTACCCATCCTGGTGGGCATCATCGTCCAGGCCACCGGCTCCTACGACATGGCCATGATGCTGTTCGCTGCTGCGGGCGCCGGCCTGTTCATCTGCTCGTCGATCGTGATCGACTACAGCAAGAAGATCCCGGTCTAAGCACCGCCCCCACCTCGCCTGGACACTTTGATGGAGAAGCCTATGCTCTTGCCCACATGTCAAGCCTTGACCCTGACCTGCGCCACGGCCATCGCCTCGATCCTGAGCGCATACGCCGCCACGCCAGCCAGCAGCAACTCCGTCGTCGTCCAGGCGAGCCCTGATTTCCCTGTAGCCGCCCCCGAAGCTGTGGGCGTGGACTCACGCCCGCTGGTTCAGCTGTCCGAGATGATCCGCAAGGAAAACCTCGACGTGCGCAGCTTTCTCGTCGTCAAGGACGGCAAGCTGATCTTTGAACGCTACAGCAAGGGCCTGACGCGCGACCACAACTACGAGCTGTACTCCATCACCAAGAACGTGACGGCTCTGGCCGCCGGTGTGCTGGTGGACGAAGGCCGCAGCAAGCTCGACGAGAAAGTGGCGCCCATCCTGACCAAGGCGCGACCCGACCTCAAAGAGGCCTTCGCCGACAAGCAGGCCATCGAGCTACGCCATGTGATGTCCATGTCCACGGGCCTGGTCTACAACTTCAAACCCACCGACGACCCCATCTACTACGGCGCGCCCGACCGCCTGAAGCTCGCCGCCGGCACCATGCCCAAGGTCGCGCCCGGCACGGCCTTCGACTACACCGACGTCAACCCCATCCTGGCCAGCGCCACCCTGGGCGCCGACGCCGGCATGCCCTTGCAGAACTTTGCGGAAGAAAAGCTCTTCAAGCCCATGGGCATGACGCATTACGCCTGGGAGCGCGCCGATGCCAAGGGCCTGGTTTCCTCCGGCTGGGGCCTGCGCCTGCGCGCCGTGGACATGGCCAAGCTCGGCCAGCTGGTGCTGTCCGGCGGCCGCTGGGACGGCAAGCAGATCGTCTCTCAGGCCTGGGTCCGCACCATGACCTCCCCCACCTCTGCGCCCTGGTATGGCTATTACTGGTGGATCAACGACATCGTCGCCACCGAGCCCGAAACCCACGCCATGGGCTTCAAGGGCCAGTTCATCGTGGTCCTGCCCGAGCGCAATGCCGTGGTGGTCATGACCAGCATGCTGCCCATCGAAGGCGGCCTGCGCGAATCCCGGAACGTGCTGGCCATCCGGCGCATGGTCAATGAATATGTGCTGCCCGCCCTGAGCAATCACGCACATGCCCAACCCACACCCGCCAGCCGCAAGGCGCTGGCGCGCGAACTTGAACTCGCATCACAACACCAGGGAAAGTCCGGAGCACCGGCCGACCCCAC
>JAFAIY010000620.1 GCA_019236485.1 Comamonas sp.
AAGCAGCTGGGCGCAACAGTCCAGAGAACCGTGGATATCCTGCGCCGCAGAAACCTGAGCTCCCTGCTGCCCACATCTCCATTACGCACGCTGTTCATATTACACCCGGATACATTCAGACAACCCTCTCCATACTCAGCTTCAGACACCTGGCTGGGATGGCTTGCCTATCAAGCACCTTCTGCCCGGCAGCGGCAAGGCCATAGAAGCGCGGACTGCCACGCGAGCTTTCCTCATGAGTTCGACTCACTTGGCGCCAGTCCTTCGGGCACTCTCCCTGGAAGCCGATCTGCTACCTCCCGCGCCCCATCGAGCCGGCTTACAGCGGCGATGCCACCAGCTGCAGATCGCGCAGGGCAAACGCCGCGAAAGCCTGGGGCTCCAGCGGCCGGCTGTACCAATAGCCCTGCATGTCGTCGCAGCCATAGGCCTGCAGCAACTGGGCCTGTTCGGCGGTTTCCACCCCTTCGGCGATGGTGCGCAGGCCCAGGCTCTGAGCCATGCGGATGATGGCCATGACAATCGCCTGGTCACTGCTTTGCTCCGTCAGCTCACGCACGAAGGACTGGTCGATTTTCAGCTTGTCGATGGCATAGCGCTTGAGGTAGCTCATCGAGGAATAGCCGGTGCCAAAGTCGTCCAGTGCCACGCGAAAACCGGCCGCATGCAGCTTGCGGATGGTGATTTCCGCCTGCTCCGGCTGCTTCAGCGCCACGGCCTCGGTCAGTTCCATTTCGATGCGCTCTGGCGCCACCCCCACGCGTTGCAAGGTGGCCAGCACCTCCTCCACAAAATGCGGACGCGCAAACTGCGCGGCCGACACGTTCACCGCAACCACCAGCTCCGGCAGCCCCTGGGCATCCCATGCGCGCACCTGCCGCGCAGCATGCTCCAGCACCCACAAATCGATGGCCGCGATAGTGCCGCTTTGCTCGGCAATCGGAATGAATTCGGCCGGGGACACCAGCCCCCATTGCGGATGGCGCCAGCGCAGCAGGGCTTCAGCGCCGGTCAGGGCTCCGCCGTCCAGCGCGCACTGAGGCTGGAAGACTAGGAACAGCTCACCATGCTCGATGGCATGCTTGAGGCCCGAGGCCAATTCCAGCGAACGGCGTGTGTGTGCCTGCATCTCCGGGGCAAAAAAGCGCAGCGTGTTGCCGCCATCCTGCTTGGCGCGGTACATCGCCAGTTCGGCCGCCGAGACCAAGGTGCCTGCGGTTTGAGCATCGTCCGGAAACACGGCCACCCCTGCCGAGGCCCCGGTCATCAAGGTATGGCCCTGCAGGCTGACCGAGGTCTGCAGCAGCATCAGGGCAGCCTGAACCATCAGCGCCACGGCCGCCTGATCCGCCCGGGGCACGATAGCCACATAGACATCGCTGGAGTAGCGTGCCAGCGGGGTCTGAGCCCCCAGGCTGCGGCGCAGCCGGTTGGCCTGTTCCACCAGCAACTCGTCGCCCGCGGCGTGGCCCAGGCTTTCATTGATCAGCTTGAACTGGTCCAGGTTGAACCACAGCAACGACAGCCGCTCGCGCTGCGCCATGCTGCGATCGATCGCCTCGGCCAGTTGCTCCTCAAACGATTTTTTGTTGCTCAGCCCGGTCAGGGTGTCGAAATTCGACAGTGCACGGATGCGCTCTTCGGCTTCGCGGCGCAGGCTGATGTCCTCCTTGTGCGCCACGTAATGGGTCACCTGACCGAAGGCATCGCGGATGGGGTAGAGCGAGGCGCTCTCGGTATAGGTCTCGCCATTCTTGCGACGGCTGATCAACTCCCCCTGCCACGGCAGGCCCTGCGGCAATTTGTGCCACATCTCGGCGTAGGCGGAGCGCGGCGTCAGCCCGGATTGCAGCAGGCGCGGATTGCGGCCCAGCACCTCCTCGGCGCTGTAGCCGCTGACCTCGGTAAAGGCGCGGTTGACGTACAGAATACGGGCTTGCGTGTCGGTCATGATCACCTGCGAGGGGCTCTGGTCCAAAGCCTCGGACAGGCGGTGGATGATGGCCTCCTGCCGCCGCTGGATGGTGCGCTGCCAGATGGTGTCGGCAAGCGTCTGCAGTGCCTGCACATCCTGCTCACTGTAGCCCTCGGGCTTGTTGCCCACCCCCAGCAGCATGCGCACCCGCCCCCCTTCGACCACAGGCAGGCAGATGCAGCGCTGCAACAGGGATTCGCTTTCCCCCGGGCTCGGCCACACCACGGCCCGGCGCTGGCTCAGTACCTCCTGCCAGGGCATTGCCCGGACCAGTTCATCCTGGTCCAGGCCCTGCGGGGCCAGACCCATGGCCAGGTCCGCTCCTTTCCCATCGGCCTGTGCAAACAGCAGCAGTGCCACGGGACTGTGGCTCAGTCGCCGAGCATATTCCACGCCACGACGCAGAAAATCACCTTCCAGCTCGTGACCGTCGTGGTGTTGCAACTCGAGCAGTGCGGCATTCAGAGAAGATTCGGCCATGAGGTACTGTTCGTTGTGCACCGCTGCCGTCACGTCCCGGGAGAGCACCAGATAGGTAGGCTCGCGCCCGGCAGGCGCGGCCTTTTTGGCCACTGCCAGCTCGAAATAGTGCTCGCCGTCGGGCTTGGGCAAACAGATGCGCTGGCCCCTCGCCACACCTTCGGACTCCGCCTGCTGCAGAGCCGCCAGGCAGGTGGCTGCTGCCTCGGGCGGCAGCGCCTCGGTCACGGACTTGCCCAGCAATCGTTGTATGGAGGCCGCCCTCTGCTCCGGGTCGTTGGCGTGCACTTCCAGATACACCCCACGGCGGTCCATTTCGAACAGCAGATCGGGCAGAGTTTCCAGCGTGGCACGCTGGCGGGCTTCTGCCATCTGCAGGCCCAGGTACGGCTGACGCACGGTCTCGACGAACAGTCCACGGTACAGGAAACCATAGGCAATGATCTTGTACAAGTGGCCTGCCAGGTTGTAGACATCGGTGACATTGGCATACAGCGTGAAGAAGTACTCGCCGATCGCCAGAATGAACGATGCCAGCGCCAAATAAGCACGCCCGGGCTCCCGCTGGACCTGCCCCGAAAATCCCAGACCCGCCAAGATATAAGCCCCCATCAGCGCGTATTCCAGCTGGATCTTGAGCTCCGTCAGCCCGCTGCCCGGCACAAAGGTGCGCGGAATGATGTCTGGGTGCGCCAGCAACAGGTAGTGCACCAACCCGACAATCCCGCCCATGGTCAGCAGTCCCAGATAGCGCCAGCGCCGGTTCAACCATCCGTTCCAGCCATGGGGCCAGAACGCCGCCCACAGCAAGGCGGCTGCCGCCATGGCACGCGCCGCCAGCCAGAAATTGATGGCTTTTTCCGGACCGCTGGGGGTGATGAGATCCGGCATGCCGACATATGACAAGGTGTGCGACAAGTCCAGCAGCGCCACACCCAGCAGGCCGATGCCCAGGACCAGCGCCCGTCCATTCGGGCGGTATTTCTGTGTGACCCAGGCAATGCTGAAAACCATCGCCGCCACCGCTATGGACAGTATCTCCATGCTCGTGTGCAAGGGCAGGTAGCTGCCCAGCCCCCGCGCATCATCCGGCGCTGGCAGCATCCGCAACAACAGCAGACCGGCCAACAAGGCCGCCAGCCAATACGTCGATTCGCGAAACTCCCGGTGATTGGTCATGGGTGTCATCGATGCAAGCGTTCTTCCGAAATACAGAGGTGCCCATGACGAGGCATCACGGGTGATCGCACGAATTGTTGCATTTCCTTACCTGTTTGCGCCAAGGAAAATTTGCGCCAGGTCGTGATGATTCAAATCCTCCATACCCGCGACCATCAAACAACTTTCGGCAATCAGGGTACGGAGGCATGGTTGAACCAAGGTGCAACCAGGTCGGTTTCATCTGAGAATAACCTCAAGAGCTTGTATGACGGATCGCCGGTCGCCCACTGCAGACGAGAAACTCGACGCGCTGTACAACACTAAAGCAAAAAAGAGCCCCGACACCGCCAGGCACCGGGGCTCTTCTATTCACCAGATCAATCTTGCTCACTGCCCTGCTTCATATCATCCACGAACGAGACAACGAAGCCGATACAAAGCAGCACAGCTACTATCGCCAAGCCAACTAGGAGCCAGAACATATCTGCATGCCCCTGCGAAGGATCGCAGCAGTATGCGAAATCATCCACCCTGAAATATGTCCGATCGCATCTGCTGTATCAATCAAGCAGGTGATCATCAAGCGCGTTTATAGCGGCAGAAATAAAAGCACCGTCAAGACGAACCAAGGCGATAGTTATCAGCTTTCGATCGAATGTAAATATGTGCCAACCACCCACAGACGGTTATTAACGCATGCAAGCAATTAATACCATTGGCCTTTAACACAGAAGTAGTTGTTGATGTCTGATCACCATACCCAACGGCCAAGATCCGATTGAACCAGCTCGCGACACGCAGTCCGGCTCGGCGCCACCTCGAGCCGAATGAAGAAACTGACGAAAAAACCTCCAGCGGTTGAGCTAGAGGCTTGGAGTTGGCCCCTGAGTGAGACCATTTCACAACACCGCCCCCCGACCCATTAAAGAGAAAAAGCCACTAGACCCACAACTGAACTCCATTCGAAGTCTGAATGGTTTACAGAGCCGACTATTTGGCCGCAGGGTCCTTTCGATGCTGCACCCATTCTTCGATGGCGGAGCCGTCCGGCAACTCGCAGATGCTGCGATCAAGATCCGGCCCGGTCACCGTGCGCAGCTTGCCGCCTTGCTTGCTGCAATTGGATGCCGAGGGATTGCCCATGCTGATGCTGACCGTCTGAGCGCAGCTATTGAGAGTCAGTGCAGCAATCACGGCTCCTGCGGCCCCTAGTGCTTTGTTCATAAGCTCAATGTAGCAAATGCCCTTCCCGTTGCCGAGCAGGCTTTGCAGCCATGCAGAAACACTGCTCCGCCAAGTTTCTGATCACAGGCTGGCGTGCTCACATCTTTATTATTTGAAGCATTGCAAATGCTGCGCACCTAGGCCTTGCCTATGGCATTCTGCCCACCAGACCGCGCTACAACGACCAGGGCAATGCCGCCCAGAATGGCGGCGCTGGCCAATGTCAGCCGTAAAGTCCAGGCTTCATCCAGCAGCGAGACAGCACCGATGGCCGCCAGCAACGGCACGCTGAGCTGCACGGAGGCTGCCGTGCCGGCCTTCAGGCCCGGCAGCGCCGCATACCACACCACATAGCCCAGCCCCGACGTCAGTGCTCCCGAGCACAGTGCATATGCCAGCCCTGCCGTGTTCATAGAGATCTGGCCCGGCATCATGGCAAGCAACAGCAGCGCCAGCGGCGCGGCGCGCAGGAAATTGCCGGCCGTCACGCCCATGGGGTCGGCTGCGCCCTTGCCGCGCAGCGAATAAACGCCCCAGGCAATGCCGGCAACCAGCATGAGCAGGGATGCGCCCCAGGGCGGCGCCGAAAGCCCGGGCCGCAGCAGTATCACCAGACCCGCAAGGGCCAGCAACAGCCCGGCCCACTGCCGCGGCGCCAGCCGCTCCCCACGCCACAGACCTACCCCCACCATCGTGGCCTGCACGGCCCCGAACAGAATCAGCGCCCCCGCACCCGCCGGCAGGCTTACGTAAGCGAAGGAGAAGGCCGCGGCATAGGCGAACAACATCCACCCCGACCACCAGTTGCCAACGCCGGCGGCCGAAGCCCGCCTCAGGCGCACGGCCAGCGCCAGTATCAATGCGCCCGACACCAGGCGTACCGCCGTAAAGCTTGCCGCATCGATGGCCTGGGACTGCAGCGCCATACGGCACAGCAGAGAATTGGCAGCAAAGGCCAACATGGCCAGAGAAGTCAGCACGACGGTATGGAACAACGGCATGAAGAAACCCTTGAAATGGCCAACCGGAACATCGTATTGCGGCCGCCATCAATCCTACCGAATTGCGGGCTGACCCGCGCCAACGGCTGCTCTGGCGGCAAAAGAAGTGAGCGCATCCGAGCGTGGCCCGCTGGAAGCGATGCGCAGCCGCGGCCCGGCTTGGTCGCAGCGGCTTGCCAAGGCTGGCCGCTTCACTGTGTGAAACTCAGACAGGAATACTCAGCTGGAACCGCACCGAGCTATCCCCTCCGGAGCTTTCCAGGTAGGCCTCTCCTCCATGCAGCTCGGCAATCCGACGCACCAGATACAGGCCCAGGCCCGCTCCCGGAGACTGCTGCGCCTGACGACCACGGAAGTATTTTTCGAACAGATGCTGTACCTCGTCGGAAGGTATCTCGGCGCCTGGATTGCTCACCCTGAAGGCAAATCTGCCCTGCGGTTGTTCCAGGACCTCCAGGTCGAACCGCAAACCAGGCTGGGTGTGGCGGTCGGCATTTGCCAAGAGATTGCGCACTGCCACCCGCAACAGTTCCAGATCGCACCATAGCCGCTCGGGTATGGTGGCGTCATACAGTCTCACCCGGTCATCGGGCCAGTCGGCGACTAGATCGTCCAGAAGCTCGCGCAGCTCCTCGCCCGAGCACTCCCGAGGCTGGAACGGCGCCTGCTCGGTATTCATGCGGTCTGTACTCAGATACTCATCGACCAGAGCCACCATGCGCTTGGCGGCGTCGCGCAGATTGGTGCAGCGCGCCAGCGTCTTTTCACGCGCTGCATCGAGGTTGCGGGCAATCTGCTGGGCCGTGGTGTTGATGATGGCCAGCGGGGTGCGAAACTCATGCGAGATCATGGCGATGAAGTCCAGCTGCGACTGCCGGGTCCGGCGCTCGGTCTCCAGAGCTGCCCGCAGCTCGACCTCCAGATATTCCCGCCGTGCAATTTCCTGGCGCAAAGCGACGGTGCGGCGCAGCACTTCCTGCTCCAGCAGCTCGTTCTGCTGACCCACCAGAGTCACCACCCGTTGCTGCGCAGCCTCTTTCTCGCGGCGCATCCTGTCGTAGCCTTCGCTGAGTCTCACGCTCATCACGACCATGTGCACCAGAGTGCCCAAGGCCGTGGCGTTCTGGGTGATCACAGTGCTGGGCAGCAGTCCCAGATTGCGCAGAAAAGCCACCATCACGCCCGCGTAATAGATGCCGAATACCAGCAGAAAAGCGCGCGCCCGACCATCGTCGCGCGGCAGCAGCCACAGCGCCGTCCCGATCATGAGCACCATGGCCGTCAAGGCAGCAAGCTGCATCAGCTGCATGCCGGCTCCGATATTGCCCGCAATGACCAGCATGGCTGCAATCAGCCCGACCGCAGAAAAGACGGCGATCAGGCCCCGGCTGAAGCGCGGCATGCGCTGCGCCAGTCCCAGCTGCAGATCGCTATAGAACACAC
>JAFAIY010000246.1 GCA_019236485.1 Comamonas sp.
GAGGGTGCCGCGTGCGCAAACGCCGGACGTGGCAACGCCCTGGTCGAAAAAGCGGCGGTCGCGTTCTCGTGGCCAGGGCGTTGGCCCGCATTATGAAAGCAAGATCTGCATGAGTCCAAACGTTTTGCGCATAACGTTGCCTGAGAGCGAGGTCGCAGAGTTTGAGGTCTCTAAAAGAGGCTAAGTGTCATGAATTCAAATTCAACTGCCGTGATTTTGTGAAAACGCAAGATTCATTTCGCACCAAATTGGTGCGAAATGAATCTTCGCCGGAGCCATGGACTCAGCGCGAGGCGCGCAGCGAGACGCCTTCCAGCGATGGCGCGTGCAAGGCTTTGAGAGGCGAGGCCACGGGCGGGCCGAAGCGGCGCGGCTGGCCGTCGATGGTGGCCGCGTCCGTGGCGGCCTCGGTCTCCCATTGGGTGCGGGCCTGCTGCATTTCCTCGGTGGTGCGGGCGACAAAGTTCCACCACAGCAGAATGGCCTCATCCATGGGCTCGCCGCCGATGACGATGAGGCGGCTGTCGGGTGCGCATTCCAGGTTCACGCTCTCGGCCCCCGCGGGCAGATAGATCAGCTCCTGCTCGGGCAGGTGCTGGCCTTCCACCTTCACATGGCCCGAGAGGCTCATCACCGCATGCTCGAAGTCCCGGCGCAGCGGCAGGCTGGCGCGCGCGGGCGCCGCCTGACCCGAGGCATGCAGGTCCACGCCCATCAGCGGCGTATACACCTCGGCGGGGGATCTCAGGCCCAGGGCCTCGCCAGCGAGCACGGTGGCGTCGAAGTCGCCCACCCGGGTTTTGGGCAGCTCGGGGTAATGCTGGAAGCGCGGCGGGATATGGCGGTGGCTGTCCGGCAGGGCAATCCACAGCTGGGCCGCATGCACATGGGGGGTCTGGCTTTCCTCGGAATGCGCGATGCCGCGGCCGGCGGTCATCAGATTGACTTGGCCGGGACGGATGATTTGTTCGCTGCCCAGGCTGTCGCGGTGCAGCACTTCGCCGCGGATCATCCAGGTAAAAGTCTGCAAGCCTATATGCGGGTGGGGTCCGACCTGCATGCCGGGCGGCGGCGGTTCGGCCGGTCCCGCATGGTCGAGAAAACACCAGGCCCCCACCTTGCGCAAGCTGCGCTGGGGAATGGCACGGTGGATGGGGATGCCGCCCACATCGGCGATGCGGGTGGGCAGACGTTGTAAGGGCTTTGATTCACTCATGACAAATCCTGACGGCAAGGGCTTTGAGTGTGCGGGGAAATGCGGTTGGAGCGCAATCGGGCCGCAGAATGTTCGGGCGCCTTGCACACGGTTACTCCCGCGTTACGACACAGCCAGTTGGTTTACAGCAGCCGCTGTGTGGACCGGTTAATTTGAAGGCATGAACCGTCTGCGGCGGTTGAAGCGGTCGCCGATTTCGTCGGCGACTCCACCCAACTCTGGCAAGAGGAAAAGTCATGAGCGAACACACCACCCAGGGCAATCAGATCTCGGCCGTCGAGGTCCAGATTTACCCTGAGCATTTCCAGGCGCGTGTGACCGGCAAGGTCGAGCATCGCGTGGGCGACGGCCCATCCGAGATCATTCCCGTCGGCACCGTCATGGCGGTGGATACGGCCATCGCCAGCTATGTGCTGTCATGGAGCGGCAAGGACCAGCAGCCCGAGACCGCCTATCTGGCCAAGCGCGAGTTTGAGTACTATGCGGAAATCGGCTCGCTGGAGATCAGCGTGTAAGCGCATTCGCTGCGCCCGGCAAAAAGCCCTGCAGTTTGCTGCAGGGCTTTTTTCATGGGGCGGCAGCTCAGGCCAGGCTGCTCGGAATCTCCACCTTGCCTTCGAGCAGCTTGTGCACGGGGCAGGCATTGGCGATCTGCAGCAGGCGCTGGCGCTGCTCCTCATCGAGTCCGCCATGCAGGGTGATGTTGCGCTTGATCTGGTGGCCATCGCTGGGCTTGCCATCGGGATTGAGCTGCAGGTTCACGTCCACATGGGTCAGCGGCCATTGCTTGCGGCCGGCATACATATGCAGCGTGATGGCTGTGCAGGCCCCCAGGGCCGAGAGCATGAGCTGCATGGGGTTGGGCGCCGTGTCGGCGCCGCCATCGGCCAGGGGTTCGTCGGCATGCCAGGTATGGCCCTGGCCATCGCTCAGGGTGACCTGGTAAGGGGTGTTGCTGCTCCGTGCATTGGCGCTATGAATCATTCAGTGGTCTCCAGAAACAGAGGCCACTTTAAGCGCTAGGCGGCCTGCGGCCTGTCACCGGGGCCATAGTCGCAGCGCTGTCGCGTGCGCGCTTGGCCGCGAGCACGCGTCGGCGCCACAGGAACAGGGCCAGCGCATAGCCGGTGTTATGCCCGGCCATGAGGCCGAAGACCGCCATGGTCAGGGGACTGGCCACAAAAGCATGCAGGCCGGCTTGGGATTCGGGCAGCAGCCAGACGATCTCCACCACCCGCCAGGCAATGCGTGCCAGGAACAGCGCCAGCAGCGCAATGCCCAGATGGGTATGGGGCGTGTAGTACAGGCCCTGGGGCGTGGGCTCCAGCCTGGTCTGCCGCCAGGCCCAGCAGGCCAGCAGCCAGCCCGCGCCAAGACCGGCTGCCAATGCCTGCAGCGCATGGGTCTGGCCCCAGACGGCCCGGCTCACCAGGCCCAGCAGCAGCGCGTAAATGCCCATGACCACCCAGGGCCGGTATCGGCTGGTGCGCTGACGGCCGATCAGCCGTTTGTAGCGGGAACGCAGCCGCCAGGCCAGCAGCGGCAGCAGCACGATCAGCGTGGTAGTGGTGGATGCATGTACGGCCATGGCAGCAAAACGTGGAGCAGGTTTGCAGTGTGGCGGCTAAAGCACCGAGCCGCAATAGCGGCTCCGGGCCGGAGAAAGCAAGCAGATTTTTTGCGAAAAGAAAATCAATATGCCGATAAAAATCCGGTATTTTCCGGTAGAAACAGGGTTCTGATTCAGAATCAGATAAATCAGCCGAGCAGGGAAAAGACTTGGCAATATCAGAATGAATAGGGTCTGGATAAACCGGCGCTTGCCGGTTTGCTGCCCGTCCACAGAGTGGGGAGTAAAGGCATTGAATTCAATACATGGCGTGCGCCATTCAGGGGATTCTTCCGAATGGAAAATCCCCCCGTTCTGGCAAAAGCTCAATAGTTTCTTCTTATTCCCGTTGCAGGCGGAGCCGCTGCTCTATGCGCTGCTGCTGTCCGCATGCAGCTACGGCCTGACGCTGGGCTTCATAGGGATATTCGTGGTGGGCCTGGGGCTGATGCTGGCCGTGAGCCGCTATGCCTTCAAGGTTTCCGCACTGGCCTCGCGCGGTATTACCCATAGCTCGGATTTTCGCAGCAGCCAGGTCGATGAGGAATGGAAATGGCTGCCCTGGAAATTCTTCGGCGTGTTGTTCGTGTTCGGCATTTTTGTGGGTTTTCTCTCCTCCCGTAGCGTGACCTTGGGCGTGGTGGCCAATCTGGTCGTTGCATTTCTGATTCCCGCCACCTGGATGGTGCTGATCAATACCAACAGCCTGAATTCGGCCATCAATCCTTTCGAGCTGCTGGCGACGATATTCGGAATCGGCAAATCCTATCTGCTGCTGTGCTTCTTCCTGTTTCTGCTGCAGCAGGGCTCGCCCATGGTCATGCTGATGCTGCTCGAGGTGGCGGCGCCGGCGCTGGTTTTGCCCCTGATGAGTTTTGTGGTGATTTATTTCACCTGGGTGATGGCGGCCATGATCGGCTATGTCATGTACCAGCACCACGCGGCTCTGGATATCGATCCCGTCCAGGCTCCCGATGGTCCGGCCACGGTGCAGATCGATCCAGCCGCACAGGAGGCCAAGCGCCGCGATGCCCTGGTGGCGCAGCTGGTACAGGGCAACAAGATGGACGAGGCCCTGAGCCAGGCGCGCGAATGGCAGCGCGAGGATCATCAAAGTCTGCCCGACCAGCGCCGCTATTTCCGCGTGCTCAAGCTGACCGAGAGCGCGGATGCGCTGGCCGATCATGCGCAGCGCTTCATCCCCCTGCTGATCGCCCAGCAGCGCAGCGGCGAGGCGCTGGAGGCCTGGGTGAGCTGCGCCAAGCGCAAGCCCGGCTTCAGGCTGGATTCCGCCCAGGCCTGTTACGAGCTGGCGCAGCAGGCCTGGCGGGCCGGCAAGCCCAAATACGTGCTGCTGCTGGCCCAGGATGCCGACAAGCGCTATGCGGGCAGTACCCTGGTGCCGTCCCTGCTGGAGCTGGCGGTGCGCGCCTTCCACCAGGGCCTGGCCCAGCCCATCCAGGCCGTGCATGTGTATATGCGCATGAAGCGGCTGTTTCCCGATCACGCCAGCACCCAGGAGGCGGAATGGATGCTGCGCGAAGAGCTGGAAAAGCTCGGCGCCAAGGCCTGAGCCGCGGGCTCAGCCCTGCTGGGCCAGCCAGCGCGTCACCGGCTCCCTGGGCGCCAGCTGCTGCAGCATGGGCAGCCAGGCCTTGGCCTCCTGCACGCGGCCGGCCTGGGCCAGGCCGTTGACCAGCAACAGCAGGGTGGCGGGCCACTGCGGGTGCTCGGCGTTCTGGCGCAGCGACTGGCAGAGCTTTTCCGCTTCGGCCAGGGCGCCCAGGCGCACAAAGCTGCGTACCAGTCCGTGCATGGTGTCGACGCTGATGCGCATGCCGGGCCTGGCCCGCTCCTGGTAGCTGCGGTAGCTGGAAAGCTGCAGCTGACGCTCGGCATCGGTGGTGGCCGGCAGCTTGAAGATGCGCCTTGCCGCTGCATGAAAGTCTTCGCCGCCTGGATGATGGCGCGCGCTCTCGAACCAGGCGCGCAGGATGGCTAGGTCCGTGGGTGCCAGGCGCGCGGCCTGGCGCCAGGCCGGCGCGGCGCGGTCAAAGTCCAGGGCCTCGGTATAGCGCTGGGCGCGGGCCACGGCATCGGCCAGCGGCTTGGCGGCGGCTCTGGCCTGCTCCGCCTCGTTGACGGGGGCTTCCACGGCCTGCAGGCGCATATAGGTCCACATCAGCACGGCGCCCGTCAGCAGGCCGCCAAAGTGGGCCATATAGGCCACCTGCTTGCCGCCCCACAGATGCTGCAGCAGCTCCACTCCCATCCAGACCGGCAGCATGATCAGCGCGGGCCAGGTGGCGTAGTTGAAGTAGAACAGCAGCATGTAGAAAAAGCGTATGCGCCGCATGCGGTACATCACCGCATACATGGCCATCAGTGCCGAGATCGCGCCCGAGGCACCCAGGCCGTAGCCGCCCATGCCCGCATAGAACAGCAGCGCGAACAGCGAGGCGCCGACGCCGCCGATCACATAGAAGGCCAGATAGGTGAAGGCGCCCAGAGCGATCTCCAGCGTGAAGCCGAACAGGAACAGAAACACCATATTGCCCAGCAGGTGGCCGATGCTGCCGTGCAAGAAAATGGAGGTGAAGGCCTGCAGCGGCTGCCAGCCCGCGCCGGGCTCATAGCTCATGGACCAGCGCTCGGTGAAGCTGCCGCGCGGCTCCTGCGGCGCAAAAGCGGCACGCGCCTCGCGCCACTGCGCGTAGTGCGGATGGCTGGAGGTGATGACCTGGCCGTCCATCAGGCGCTGGCGGAATTGCTTCTCCTGCCACATCAGCGCATACAGCTGGGCGTAGGCCTGGTGCTGGTACAGGCTCTGGGCGGCCTCCACGGTATGGCGTTCGTAGCGCGTCGTGCCCTGGGCCGCCTGCTCCTTCAGATAGGTCAGGAACAGCGGCAGCTCCATGCGGGGCAGAGCAGTCTGGGCGTATTGCGCGCCCGCGCGCTCCACGGCCGCTTCCTCGGGGGCCTGCCAGCCCCAGAAGATCAGGCAGTTGATGACGATGAGCAGCACCGTCATCCAGGGCGGGGAGCGCCACGACGGCTTGTTCTCAAGAGGAATGGCAAGAAACATGGGCGGGGATGGTCGTGCAGCGCTCTATGAACTGCCGACGACTTTAGCTCAGCCCCTGTTTTTGGCCAGTGCCAGGCGCAACAAAAAAGCCAGCAACGCTGCCGTTGCTGGATTTTTGATAGCTGCTGGTGCTTATCTAGTCGGCGTTGAAGGCTTTTTTGCGAAACCCTCAGGTGCAGTAAGCGCTGCTTACCAAACCACTTTCGCCATGAGCTGTCCTAGCCTTGGTTTTCCATTGCCTGCAAATGTGACGCCGACTCCAATACCGCTGCCATTCGCGCTCAACCAAGAGAGGTCGAGTGAGAGGTTTTGGAACTGCATGGTGGTGGCTCTGGCATACCAGGGTCCATGGCTGTATTGATAGGCCAACCAAGGGGTGACACGATCACTGACCGAGTACAGGCCTGCCTGCCATTGGTTCCAGTTGCTATTACTCAGGGCAATTTGCGTTTGAACTGGCAAGCGCTCATTGCTTTTTTGATGCCCATACTCTCCGGTCATCGAAAAGCTATTGTGGCGTTTGATCTCAATTTCGCCATTGACAGCATTGACGTTATAGAGACGGTTGCTGTAGTGGACGGAAGAGAAGCGCAGCTGGCTCAATAGGTTGTTGGCACTAAAGTCAATGCGCCAAGGCCCCTGGGTATATGTGCCTGCCACATCGAGACCCCAACCCCAGCCCTGATCTTCTTTTTCATTGACCAGAAAGCCAAAGCGACGCGTTCCAACTCGGTTGAGAGTGCCTTGCACATTGGCGTTCTGACCATCGACGGCAAGAGTGCCTCTGGCCTTGGCGGACTGGTAGTCTTCAATGGAGAAAACATGGGGCTTCAAATGCAGTTTGAGGTTGTCCCCAAACTGCAGTGTTTTGCTCAATGTCACTTGCCTAGACTGCAGCATTTGCAAGCGGCCGTTCAGTGAATAAATGCCATTGTGAGGAATGGCAAATTTATTACTGGTTTCGGCCAAAGCCGCTAGATACAGCACATTCTCGCTACCGACGTAGTAACCTTTGTACTTGGCGGCAACCTCCAGTTCCAGCCCGCCTACTTCAGCAACCGCTCCTGCTGATGCGTTGAGTGATGCCGCGACAGTCTTCGCATCTGGATTGAGACCTTTATCCAGCCAGTGTTCTTTGTAAGCGAGTCCAGAGCTGGATCGATGATCCATATTGACGGAAAACTCATGCGCGATGGCGGTGGATGCGCCAGCGAGTAGCAAAAAAAAGGCCAGCAGGCGCTGGCCTTTCATTTTGCATACTCGATCAATAGAACGAGTATTCTTTGCCATTCACTTGTACTCCGGATCCCGTGATCTCTCCCACTTTTTCGCCGTTGTGCAGAATGTCGCCGCGCTTGGTGGCTGCATTCACGCTGGCTGTGTAGCGGCTGTCTGCAGACTTGATCTGAATCGTATCTGCGCACAGCCGATGAAGGGCGTCGGCGTTGAAGCAGTAGGCCCCTGTTGCCTTATTTGCGGTTGCCGAAAAATTTACGGCGTTGCTACCTGCTCCTGCATTGACTTGGGCATTGACTGCGCCCGCAGCAATGCGGCTGATGCTCAAGCCCACGACATCGCCACCATTGATCTTCAAGCTGCTGTCCAAGTTGTAGGCATCAAAACCAGCGTTCGTGTAGACGGTTGGTAGATAGCTGCCCTTCAGGCTCAGGTCTGCGGTATTGCTGGTGCTGTTTGTGACTACAGCGGTCAGCTGCGCATTGAGGCTGTCAATGGTTGCAACATTGCGCTGAGTATTGGGCAGCATCTTGGTTTTGCCATTGACACGGAGGTTCCCTGTGAAGGCATCACCGTAGGTCGAGGAAATCTTGACTCCGCCGCTCAACGCCCAGGTGCGAGGATCTTCAGTTTTGTCGATACGGCTGGCAGACACCGCAAGGTCTTGGAACTCCAGAGTTGCCTTTTCTCCTGCGCTGTACTTTGAGAAGGTACCGCTGAGCTTTGTGCTGACCGCGTCTGAAATCTGTACCCAGTCACCGTTAGCTGATGTCGGCGGTGCGATGCCGTTGACGCCCAGAGACAGATCAGTTTCTGAGGTAGTAGCGTCATTGATCTTGATAAAGCCTTTGTAGCTAACCGTGGTGCCACTTCCATTGGCGTAGTTGACTTTTGCGGAGGCGGAGATGATTTGCACACCTTCTGGGCCGGTCCAACGGGTGGAGTATTTCACGCTGCCGTCGGCTTGTGGAATCCAGCCGGAGTAGGTCGCGCACCGGAAGCCAGCAGCGCTGACGACGCAGGAGTCATTCAGGTAGCTGATGCCATCCAGAATGGAGCCGTAGGCCTCATTGCTGAAATACGCGTAACGCTGATTCAGTGTGTCTTCTGCACCTCGAATAGTTTTCTCAACACTCAGAAAAGCCTCGCGCAGGTTGTCGAGGAATGCCACGAAATCACCGCTGCCACTGGGCGTTGCGTTGATATTGGAAATGAGGTCAAGAATGGCCTGCTTGTCCACGGGCTGGGCCAGTGATTGCAGCGGGCTTTCTTGCTTGCTATTGAGTTCAGCGGCTGCAGTGTATTGAGCCACGATGTAGTTAGCGAGTGCCTCGCCATTTTTGATGGTGGCAGTGCCCTGTGGCGTCAGCTTAATGGCGCTCGCGGCCAGAGTGCGCAGACTTTGCAACTGGCAGTCAATGCCCGTGGCTCCATTGCTTGCCGAGCAAGATTGTGCAGCCTGCATGAAGCCAGACAGGGCAACCATCAGATGGGTGCTATCAACTGCTGCAGTTTGTGCGCCATCTAAGTTGGTGGGTTGTGCCTCAAACGGGTTGGCCTTGTTATTGACCAGTGCCTTGGCCAGATCCATTGCTGCATTGATGGACGCGGATGTCCATTGATTGCCATTGTTTTGCGCCCAGCTCTCTGCGGCAGTCACCGCTGCATCGGTAAATGGGTTCACGCTGGCAGTCACTGTGCCAGAAGATGCATCCTTGACGAAGCTGCGCAGTGTCATCCCTGGAGTAACAGCGATAGCCTTGTATTTACCGTTCTCGACTTGGGTTTCGTCGAGCATGGTGGTGCCAGCAATGGCTGTCACAACGACGAGAAAGCTTGATTTTGTAGCGGGGACGCTCAAAGAAAATTTGCCATTGGCATCTGTTGTGCCTTCTGCCAAGGCTTTGGATGCCGGGCCATTTGCCCCGAGCTCAAACAGTTCCACTTTGGCGTTGGCGAGCAGGCCCTTGGCTGCTACGCCGTTGACTTGTACGCTTTTACTTGTCTCGTTGCCGTTTCCAGCGCTATTTCCGCTGCCACCACCGCCGCCACAAGCCACTAGTGCAGCGAAAGCAAGAGTTGATAAAGTGCATTTAATAATTTGACCAGACATGTAATAAAGCAATGTAACTAAAACTTACATGATATCTGATATGCAATATTTATCGAGTATCTTTTATGAGATTGCTCGCATTTAAATTCGAAGTGAGTATTTGCAAATGTAAATGATAAATAAAAATGCCAGCAGAAAATATTTTCTGCTGGCATTTCTGATATCTGTCAGCGCTTGTCAATAAGCGCTAGGGAACCTCTGCATAACTCCCACACGCATGTGCTTGCACATGCGTCCCGGGTGCGGCAGCATCGCGGCCCATGCAGCAATCTGATCTCGGCCTGAACCTTTCCACCAAGAAAACACGCAAACGCGAATTTCTTGAGCAAATGCAGCAGGTCGTGCCGTGGAAAGACTTGGTGGCGTTGATCGAACCCTACGCC
>JAFAIY010000349.1 GCA_019236485.1 Comamonas sp.
GAAGCAGAAGGCGGGCACATCGGTGCGTTCCATGCCTTGCAGCGTGCCGTCAAACAGGCTGATGTGCGTGGCACGGGCGTTGGCGGGCAGCGATTCCAGCTCGACGGCGAAGCCGTGGTTCTGGCTGGTGATGCTGACGCGGCCGGAATCCAGGTCCTTCACGGGGTGGTTGGCACCGTGGTGGCTGTTCTGCATCTTGAAGGTCTTGGCGCCCGAGGCCAGGGCCATGATCTGGTGACCCAGGCAGATGCCGAACACGGGCATCTTGGCAGCCATGATTGCCTGCACGGCAGCAATGGCGTAGTCGCAGGGCTCGGGGTCGCCGGGGCCGTTGGAGAGGAACACGCCGTCGGGGTTCAATGCCAGCACATCCTTGGCGGGCGTCTGGGCCGGCACCACGGTCACGTCGCAGCCGCGCTCGGCCAGCATGCGCAGAATGTTCTTCTTCACGCCGAAGTCATAGGCCACGACCTTGAACTTGGGCGCTTCGAGCTTGCCGTAGCCTTCGCCCAGCTTCCACTCGGCTTCGGTCCAGGGATAGGACTTGGCGGTGCTCACCACCTTGGCCAGGTCCAGGCCCTTCATGCTCGGGGCGGCCTTGGCGGCGGCGATCGCTTCATCGATCTTGGCCTGGGTCACTTCCTCGCCAGCAGCCAGACCCACGATGGCGCCATTCTGTGCGCCCTGGTCACGCAGCAGACGCGTGAGCTTGCGGGTGTCGATGTTGGCGATGGCAACGGTCTTGCCTTCGGTCAGGTACTCGGACAGCGTCTGGGTGCTGCGGAAGTTGCTGGCCAGCAAAGGCAGGTTCTTGATGATGAGACCTGCGGCATGGATCTTGTCAGCCTCGACGTCCTCGGGATTGACACCGTAGTTGCCGATGTGCGGATACGTGAGCGTCACGATCTGCTGGCAATAGCTGGGGTCGGTGAGGATTTCCTGATAGCCGGTCAGCGAAGTGTTGAAAACGACTTCACCGACGGTGGTGCCTTGCGCACCAATCGAGTTGCCAATAAAGACCGTGCCGTCTGCGAGCGCCAGGATGGCGGATGGGAAACTTCCCTTGAGAGACAAAAGCACTGGGTTCTCCGGTTTTTTAATTACGGTTACGCCCAACGATGCCCCGGCACAGGTGCTGGGACGTTTTTTGTCTGCAGGGGATGACGAGGTAGCGTCGCTAGGCGTATGAAGATGCTTGAAAGCCGCCCATTATAGGCCCGACCGGCTTCAGCCCTTTGACTTGCTGCGGGATTACCCTCTACGGCGTAGCATGCTTACGCTGCTCGCATGCAGGCAGATGGCGGCGGCGGCGGCCACATTGAGTGACTCCTCACCCCCTGGCTGGGCAATGCTGATGCGATGCTCGGCCAGCTGCATCAGCGACTCGCCCACGCCCTGCCCTTCATGGCCCATGGCCCAGGCGCAGGGCCAGGGCAGGTCCGCCTCGTGAATCAATGTCCCCTGGTGGGAGCTGGTCACTATCAGCGGCACTTGCAAAGCCTGCACGGCGTCGCCGGAAGCAGCCTCCACCAGATGCAGGCCAAAGTGAGCGCCCATGCCGGCACGCAGCACCTTCTGGCTCCACAGCGCGGCCGTGCCCTTGAGCGCCACGACCTGGGAGAAACCGAAGGCCGCGGCGCTGCGCAAAATCGAGCCCACATTGCCAGCATCCTGCACGCGGTCCAGCACCACCGTCGAAATACCAGGTTTGAGTTGCGCACCCGCATCCCAGTCCATCACATAGCCCATGCGCGCCGGCGATTCCAGGCTGCTGATTTCGACGAACAAGGCGTCGGCCAGCACCACGACCTTGCCGGCCGCAAGCACCCACTCCTGCGGCGCTTGCGGCCAGAAAGACTGTGCAAACACGGCCACCTTGGGCCTCAGGCCACGCGCCAGCGCCGCACGGCACAGGTGGTCGCCTTCCAGCCAGACCTGACCCTGCTTGCGGTAGGCCGTGCTGTCCTGCGAGAGGCGGCGCAGCTCCTTGACGAAAGCGTTGTCGCGCGAATGAATTTCCGTGACCTGGGGGCGTGCAGTCATCTCAACCTCTGGATACAAAAAAGAAAACCCGGCTCGCCCATGCCAGCCGAGTCCGAAGATAGAACGCCCGAGGCGGCCCCGCGCCGCACTCGGGAATCGCGGAATCAGGTGTACAGCGAGGCCTGAGCCATCTGCAACGTGGACATGACTCCCGAGACTCCGGTCTCGCAAACCACGGGCTGGGCCGGGCCACCGGCGCAGACCTGGCCGGCCTGCAGCACCTGGGCCACGGGCGCAAAAGAGCGGCGGTGCTCGGCCGTGGCGCCATGGCTGTGCAAGGCCTGCAGGTGCGCGGCCGTGCCATAGCCCTTGTGGGCCGCGAAGCCGTACTGCGGATACTGGGCGTCGAGCCGCTCGCACCAGCGATCGCGCGTGACCTTGGCCAGAATGGACGCCGCCGAAATCGCCTGCACCAGAGCATCGCCCTTGACGATGGCCTCGGCCTGCACATCGATCTGCGGCAGCTGATTGCCGTCCACCAGCACCAGCACCGGCTTGAGGCGCAGCCCCATCACGGCGCGGCGCATGGCCAGCATGGTGGCCTTGAGGATATTGATCTCGTCGATCTCCTGCACCGAGGCCTGGGCTATGCAAAAGCACAGTGCCTTGGCGCGGATCTCGTCGTAGAGCACCTCGCGGCGGTTGGCCGTGAGCTTCTTGGAATCGTTGAGACCTGCGATGGGCTTGAGGTCATCCAGAATGACGGCCGCCGCCACCACAGGACCTGCGAGCGGCCCGCGCCCGGCCTCATCCACCCCGGCAACCAGCCCGGGCGGATGCCAGGGCAGGCAGCCTTGCTCAAGCAGCGGGGGTGGCAATGATTTTTTCGATCGCATGGGCAGCCAGTTCGGCGGTATCGCGGCGCAGTTCGTGGTGTAGCGCGGTGAAGCGCTCAACCAGCGCTTCAATGGTGGCAGGAGAATCCTGGCTGGCTCTGAGCCAGCCCAGCGCGGCTTGAGCCAGAGCCTCGGGCGTCGCCGCATCCTGCAGCAGCTCGGGCACGACAAAGTCGCCGCACAGAATATTGGGCAGCCCGACCCAGGGCTGGAGCTGCTTGCGCTTCATCAGGCGCCAGCTCCAGGGGTGCATGCTGTAGCTGATGACCATCGGGCGCTTGTACAGCGCGGCCTCCAGCGTGGCCGTGCCGCTGGCGATCAGCGTGCAATCGCAGGCGGCCAGCACATCGTGGGACTGACCCTTGACGATCAGAGCCTTGTCCTTCATCCCCGCTTCGGCAGCAATACGGCAGACCTCGTCATACAGGGAGGGCACTGCAGGCACTACTATTTTAATAGCTGGCAGCGCTTTTTGAACCAGGGCTGCAGCCTTGAAAAACCCCGAAGCGATATAGCGCACTTCCGAGCGGCGGCTACCCGGCAGCAAGGCCAGCACCAGACCTTCCTCGGACAGGCCCAGTCTGGCGCGCGCCGCAACACGATCGGGATGCAGCGGAATCACCTGGGCCAGCGGGTGCCCCACATAGGTCGCGTCAATGCCGTGCTGGGCCAGCAGCTCGGGCTCGAACGGGAAGATGCACAGCACATGATCGGCCGCGCGGCGGATCTTCTCCACGCGATCCGCACGCCAGGCCCAGATGGAAGGACAGACAAAGTGCACGGTCTTGACGCCGGCCTCGCGCAGCTTCGCTTCCAGACCCAGATTGAAGTCGGGTGCATCCACGCCCACAAACACCGATGGCGGATGGGCAATCAGCCGCTGGCGCAGCTTTTTGCGGATACCCAGCAGCTCGGCCACACGCATCAGCACTTCCCAGCTGTAGCCGTGCACGGCCAGGCGCTCCGACTGCCACCAGGCATCAAAGCCGCGCTGCTGCATCTTCTCGCCGCCAATGCCCATGGAGGGAGCATCAGGCCAGCGCTGGCGCAGCCCATCGAGCAGCAGCGAAGCCAGCAGATCGCCCGAGGCCTCGCCCGCCACCATGGCAATGCTGGGCACTACGGAATCCGCAGCATGCGCCGCGGACTGCGCGGGGGTTACAGAGCTATTCACAGCCGAATCTCGGATCAAGGCGGCTCCGGTTGCTAGCGCGCAATGCCACGTGTGGATGCAGCCAGGAAGGACTGCATGCGCTCCACGTCCTGCACCGCTTCAGGCATCTCATCCTTGAGCGCATCGATGGCCTGCTTGGCCGCTTCCAGGGTCAGGCCCTGGCGATACAGCAGCCTGTGCATCTGCTTGACGGCCGCCAGACGCTCCGGTGCGAAGCCGCGGCGACGCAGGCCTTCCGCGTTGAAGCCACGCACGGCCAATGGATTGCCATCCACCATCATGAAAGGCGGCACATCCTGCGAGATATGGCTGGCAAAACCGGCCATCACATGGGCACCGATATGCGTGAACTGATGCACACCCGTAAGCCCGCCCAAGATCGCCCAGTCGTCCACATGCACATGGCCGGCCAGCGTGGCGTTATTGGCCAGGATGGTATGGTTGCCGACGACGCAGTCATGGGCGATGTGCACATAGGCCATGATCCAGTTGTCATCGCCGATGGTGGTCTCGCCACGGTCCTGCGCGGTGCCCGTGTTGAAGGTGCAGAACTCGCGCACCGTGTTGCGATCGCCGATCACCAGCCTTGTGGGCTCGCCCGCGTACTTCTTGTCCTGGGGCTGAGCGCCCAGTGAGGCAAACTGGAAGATCTGGTTGCCTTCGCCAATGGTGGTATCGCCCTCGATCACGCAATGCGCGCCCACCTTGGTGCCGGCACCGACGCGCACCTTGGGCCCGATGACGGCATAAGGCCCCACCGATACCGATGAATCAAGCTCAGCCGCAGGGTCGACCACTGCGGTGGGGTGAATAAGACTCGCCGCCGCCATCAATGCTTATCCCACGTGGCGCATGGTGCACATCAGCTGGGCTTCGGCCGCCACTTCGCCATCCACGCTGGCCACGGCGTTGAACTTCCAGATGCCGCCGCGCACGCGGTCGATGGTGATCTCCAGTGCCAGCTGATCTCCCGGCACCACGGGGCGCTTGAAACGTGCGGAGTCAATACCCACGAAGTAATAGATATTGTTCTCGTCTGGCACCTGGCCCATGGCGTCGAAAGCCAGCAGGCCCGCAGCCTGGGCCAGGGCTTCAAGAATCAGCACACCGGGCATGACGGGACGACCGGGAAAATGACCCGTGAAGAACGGCTCGTTGAAAGTCACGTTCTTGATCGCCTTGATGCGCGTGTTGCGCTCAAGCTCCAGCACCCTATCCACCAGGAGGAAGGGATAGCGGTGAGGCAGTTGCTTGAGAATTGCTTGAATATCCATCATCGTTTTCCGTTGTTGCTTTGCTGGCCCTCAGCCAGTGCCTGTTCAAGCTTTTTGACGCGCTCGCGAAGCGTGTACAGCTGCCTGAATGTTGCAGCGTTCTTTTCCCATTGCTCGTTTTCTTGCAACGGAAAGATGCCTGTGTAAAAACCCGCCTTGGGCAGGGATCGCGTGACCATGGAGGTCGGCGAAATCACCGTGCCGTCCGCGATCGTCAAATGCCCAAGAATATTGGCCGCGCCGCCAATCTGGCAGTGCTTGCCTATATGCGCGCTGCCGGCGATGCCCGTATTGCCGGCAATCACCGTATGCGCGCCTATATGCACATTGTGGGCAATCTGCACCAGATTATCGATCTTGACGCCATCTTCGACGACGGTGTCATCCAGCGCTCCGCGGTCTATGCAGCTGTTGGCACCGATCTCCACATCGTTGCCTATGCGCACGCGGCCCAACTGCTCGATCTTCTCCCACTTGCCGCCCGAGGGCGCGAAGCCGAAGCCATCTGCACCGATGACAACGCCCGGATGCAGAATGCAGCGCTCGCCGATCTCACAACCCTGGCCGATTGTGACGCGGGATTTGAGCACCGTATCCGCGCCGATCACAGCCCCTGCATCCACCACGCACAGCGGGCCGATATAGGCACTTGCATGCACTTGCGCGGACGCATCGACCACGGCGCTCGGGTGAATCCCTTGAGGCTGTCCGCCCTGCTGATGCGCCTTCCACCACTGGGTAGAGCGCGCAAAATAAGCATAGGGATCCGCGGTGACGATGCAGGCCCCGCGCTGAGCGGCTTCCTCACGCATCGCGGGCGCCACAATGACGCAGGCCGCCTGGGAGGCGGCCAGTTGCTGGCGATAGCGGGGATTGCTTAAAAAGCTCAGATCACCATGGCCTGCGGAGTCCAGCGGTGCGATGCGCGAGATGGGCATCTCGCGATCGCCTCCGACCAGTTCTCCGCCGAGCGCATCGAGAATCTGTCCCAATAGAACGCTCACAAACGTAACCCTTGCGGTTTACTTTGCGCCGTTCAGGGCCTTGATCACCTTGTCCGTGATATCAAACTTGGGGTTGATATACACAGCTTCCTGCAGGATCACGTCGTACTTTTCGGACTCGGCCACCTGCTTGACGACCTTGTTGGCACGATCCAGAACCGCGGCCAGCTCTTCGTTCTTGCGCGCGTTCAGGTCCTCCTGGAACTCGCGGCGCTTGCGCTGGAACTCACGATCCTGATCCACGAGCTGACGCTGACGCGCAGCGCGCTGGCTTTCGGCCATCGTGGGAGCTTCACGCTCGAACTTGTCCGAAGCACTCTTCAAGGAGTTGCCCTGGTCGACCAATTCCTTTTCACGCTTAGAAAACTCCTGCTCAAGCTTGGCTTGGGCAGCCTTGGCCGCCGATGCTTCACGGAAGATGCGATCCGTGTTCACAAAACCGGCCTTGAATTCCTGTGCATGCGCAGAGACGGCCATGGCGCCAAGCAGCACAGCCAGAGAAAGATGGCTAGAGAGAGATTTCATTAGAAAGATGTTCCGATTTGGAATTGCAGTTTTTGGATTCTATCCCCGGTTTCCTTGCGGATTGGCTGAGCATAAGCCAAACGCAGCGGACCCAGTGGGGAAATCCAGCTGATACCGATACCCGTGGACGCACGCAGAGTGCCCAGGTCCATGCTTTCACCCTCGGCCCACACATTACCTGCATCCACGAAGGTGAACAGGCGCAGGGTCCGGTCATTGCCGGCACCGGGGAACGGCACCATGAATTCGGCATTCAGCGTCAGCTTGCGCGTGCCGCCCAAAGCCAGATTGGTGTTGACGGTATCGTGCCTGCCCAGAGAGCCTTGCTCGAAGCCACGCACCGAGCCCAGACCACCCGAATAGAAATTCTTGAAGATGGGATAGGGATTGCCGCCTATGCCCTTGCCCCAACCCAGCTCGCCGTTCAAGGCAATGGTGTACTTCTTGTTCAGCGGAATGTACTGCTGGATCTGGTAGTTGGCCTTCACATAGCGCATATCGCTGAGGAAGGAGCTCTCCAGATTCAGGCGCTGATAGCG
>JAFAIY010000380.1 GCA_019236485.1 Comamonas sp.
GCCGTGGTGTCGGCATTCAGATAGTGCGAGCCCGTGGTGTGGAAGCAGCTGTTGCAGCTGGTGGAGACGTGGATCATCGCGGGGATGTCGTACTCCACCATCTTTTCGTAGATCGGATACCAGCTCTTGTCGGACAGCGGGGGCGAAGTCCAGTGGCCGCCCGAGGGATCGGGATTGAGGTTGAGGCCCACGTTGCCGTACTGCTCCACGCACTTGACCAGCTCGGGGATGCAGGTCTTGGGATCCACGCCCGGCGACTGGGGCAGCATGGCGGCCGGAATGAAGTGCTCGGGGAACAGCTGGCTCACGCGGTAGCAGAGCTCGTTGCAGATCGCAGCCCAGGTGCTCGAGGTCTGGAAGTCACCGATGTGGTGAGCCATGAACGAGGCGCGCGGGCTGAAGATGGTCAGGTCCGAGCCGCGCTCCTTCATCAGGCGCAGCTGGTTGGTTTCTATGGTCTCGCGGATTTCATCGTCGCTGATCTTCAGGTCGGCAGCCGATGGCGTCTGGCTGGGGTCCTTGAGGCCGGCGATCTGCAGATCGCGCCAGGCGCCCAGCGCCGCGGGCGCCGTGGTGTAGTGTCCGTGTACGTCAATGATCATCTCAGCAACTCCTTCAAATATCTCAGTTCAATCGCCTGGGGCAGCGGCTCAGTGGCTGCCGCCGCCGATGCGGGACAGATGGGCACGCGGCGCGCCGCCTGCGTAGCGGTTCTTGACCAGCAGCGCCAGCGCAGCGATCACGCCGGGCACGGCCACCACCATGAACACATGGGACAGCTCCAGATGGCGGGCGGACAGCTCGGCCACCAGGAACGAGCCCGCGATGCCGCCGAAACGGCCTATGCCCAGCATCCAGGCCACGCCGCTGGCACGGCCGGCCGTCGGGTAGTACTCGGCCGCCAGGGCCTGCATGGAGGACTGCGCGGCATTCATCAGCAAGCCGGCGATGAAGACTGCCGCCACCAGCACGCCCACGCCGCCGCCCAGCACCTGGCCGATGATGGCCACGGCAATGCTGGTCAGGAAGTAGCCCGTGGCGATGATGAGGTTGGCATTCCAGCGGTCCATCAGCAGGCCGAAGAAGATGGCACCGATGCCGCCGAGCTGGAACAGCGCCGCGATCACCGCGGCCTGGCCCGGAGGCACGCCGGCGTCCTTGAACAGCACGGGCATCCAGTTCACCAGGCCATAGACGATCACCAGGCCCATGAAATAGGTCACCCACAGGGCCAGGGTGCCGACGATGAAGGGACGCGAGAACACCAGACGCAGGCCCTGGGGACCGGTGTTGACATTGCTGCTCTCGGCGGCCGTGGCCTCCTGCAGCACAAAGCGCTGGGCGTTCTGCGCACCGGCCGCGATGCGGGCCAGCACCTTGCGGATGCGATCCACCGGATACTGCTTGAGCACCATGAAGCGCACGGACTCGGGCAGCACAAAGAACATCAGCACGGCCAGCAGCAGCGGCACCACGCCGCCGAGCACCAGCAGGCTGCGCCAGCCGAAATGCGGAATCATCCAGGCCGCGAAGAAGCCGCCGAAGGCCGAGCCTATGGGAAAGCCGCAGAACATGCAGTTGGTGATGAAGGAGCGCTTGCTGTCAGGGCAGTACTCGTTCATCAGCGTGACCGCATTGGGCATGGCCGCTCCCAGGCCCAGGCCGGTGATGAAGCGCCAGATGGTCAGGCTTTCGAGATGGTTGGCGGTCGCCGAAAAAATCGAAGCCCCGCCCATCACCACCACGGCCACGGTCAGCACCGATTTGCGGCCGAAGCGGTCGGCCAGAGGCCCTGCACTCAAGGCGCCAAACGCCAGACCGAACAGGGCCGCGCTCAGCACCGGTCCCAGATGGGATTTTTCCAGCCCCCATTCGCTGAGTAGCGAGGGAGCGATGAAGCCAATGGCCGCCGTATCGAAGCCGTCCAGCAGCACTATCAAAAAGCACAGCACGAAAATCATCCACTGGAAGCCAGAGAATGGACTTTCATTCAGCAAGGTCTGCACATTGGCGACCTTGCCGGCATCGGAAATCGTC
>JAFAIY010000396.1 GCA_019236485.1 Comamonas sp.
GACCGTGATCCTCAACGCCCAGACCACCGAGGTCAACGGCGACGGCAAAAAGGTCACCGGCATCACCTACAAGGACCGTGGCACGGGCGAGATCAAGCAGATCGCGCTCGAAGGCATTTTTGTGCAGATCGGCCTGCTGCCCAATACCGACTGGCTCAAGGGCACGGTCGAGCTGACGCGCTTCGGCGAGATCGTGATCAATGCCAAGGGCGAGACCAGCCTGCCCGGCGTGTTTGCGGCCGGCGACTGCACCAATGTGCCGTTCAAGCAGATCATCATCGCCGCGGGCGCCGGTGCCACGGCGGCCCTGTCGGCCTTCGATCACCTGATCCGCCACTGAGCCTGGGCTCCCACCCCTCGATGGGCGGGCCATGGGCGATAAAAAAGGACTGCTTTGGCAGTCCTTTTTTTCTGCCCGCCCTACAAGGTGACCAGCATCACCACCACGGCCAGCGCCATCAAGGCCGTGGCGCTCCAGCCCAGCAGCCGGTGGTGCAGCGAAATGGTCAGATCGCCCATGATGCGCGGCGACTGGCCCAGCCACAGCATCACGGCCATGATGGGCACGGAGATCACGCCGTTGACCACGGCGGCCCACACCAGGGCCTGGATGGGATCGACCTCAAGCATGCCCAGCAGCGTGCCCAGGCCCGTGGCGGCAATGATCAGGCCGTAGAAGCCGCGCGCCTCGTGAAAGCCGTGCGAGAGACTGGCCTTCCAGCCCAGCACCTCGCTGACCGCATAGGCGGCCGAGCCGGCCAGCACCGGCACCGCCAGCAATCCCGTGCCTATGATGCCCAGAGCGAAGACCGTGAATGCCAGCTCGCCGGCCACGGGGCGCAGGGCCTCGGCGGCCTGGGCCGAGGTCTGGATCTGGGTGATGCCCTGCAGGTTCAGCGTCACGGCCGTGGCCACCACAATGCTCAGCGCCACGCCGTTGGACAGCATCATGCCCACCGTGGTGTCGAGCCGGATGCGGGCCAGGTGCTCCTGCACATAGGCCGGGTGCTGGTGCAAGGCCGCCGCATAGGGGCGCAGGTGCAGATCCTCGACCTCCTGGGCCGCCTGCCAGAAGAACAGATAGGGGCTGATGGTGGTGCCGAGCACGGCCACGACCATGGCCGCATAGTCGCGCAGCGAGGTGCCTAAGGGAAAGAACCGCCAGGGCCGCAGGGACTCATGGGCCAGCTGCCCGAGCGGCACATGGACCACCATCACCACGGCGAAATAGGACAGCAGCGACAGCGTCAGCCATTTGAGCAGGCGCACCGAGCGCTCATAGGAGAAGAACACCTGTGCCAGCAGGCACAGCGCGCCGAACAGCAGGCTGTACAGCACGGGCGAGCCTCCGATGATGAGCCTTGCGGCCTCGGCCATGGCGCCTATGTCGGCCGCGATATTGATGGTGTTGGCCACCACCAGCAGGGCCACCAGGCTGCGCGTGAGCCAGCGCGGGCACAGCGCCGCGATATTGGCGGCCAGGCCGCGGCCCGTGGCCCAGCCTATGCGCGCGGAAAGCATCTGGATGCCGATCATCAGCGGCGTGGTCAGCAGCACCATCCACACCAGGCCGAAACGCCACTGGGCCCCGGCCTGGGAATAGGTGGCGATGCCGCTGGGGTCGTCGTCGGCGGCGCCAGTGATCAGGCCCGGTCCCAGGCGGCGCGCGGCGGCAATGCCGCGCGGCACCAGCAGAAAGCCGCGTCGAAACTTCTGGGCGAGGACGCGTGTCACGGGTAACTCCCTGCAGCCGCAGAAACCGGCTGCGTTGGTGCTGGGCGGGGAGTTGCTACGCCTTTGCGTCGCAGGCTCTCCGGGCTGAGGCTGGGTCCTCCTGCCCGGTGTCTGCTGCACAGCCTGTGGCCGTGACTTCAGCGCGGGAGCTAGGCGGACCCGCGACTTCGGTCAGGGGTCATGGTGCTATGAATGGCTATGGAAACAGTGAGCATCATGAACTCGGGCCCGGGGCTTGCCAATCCCTGGTTCGCGGTCATTTGCACTCATCTGTGTCATGTGTTTTATTTGGTATTGAGAATTATTCGCATATACTTGGCGGTGTTCAGCCAGCATATGCGTCGCCAGCCACGGGTTCTTGCCCGTGCGGCCTGCCAGAAGCCAGCTCTTATCAGTTCAATGAATCAAGAGGGTTTCTGGTATGGCATCCGCCGCCGCTATGCATATCCGCGCCGCACGGGCGCCGCGTTCCACTTTTCATCCGCTGGCGCTGGCCTGCGCGCTGGCTTGCGCTTCTCTCTCGGCCCAGGCCCAGCAGAAAGCGGAGCAGGCCGTTCAGGTCGCCGCAGCCCATGCGGATCGCAGCGCGCCCGTGATGCGCGACGTGGTGGTCAGCGCTTCGCGCGACGAGCAGGATGCCGACAGCCTGCCCATGAGCGTCGACGTCATCGACGCCAGGCAGATGGAGGAGGAGCAGATAGGCGACATCCGCGAGCTGGCCAGCAAGCTGCCCAATGTGACCGTGCCGCGCAGCCCGGCGCGTTTTTCGCTGGCGGGCTCCCCCACGGGGCGCGACCAGAACAGCGGCTTCAACATCCGCGGCCTCGAGGGCAACCGCGTGCTGATGCTGGTCGATGGCGTGCGCCTGCCGCGCAGCTATGCCTTCAGCGCCAACTCTTTCGGCCGCGACTATCTGGACCTGGGCCTGGTGCAGCGTGTGGAAATCCTGCGCGGCGCCGTGCCCGCGCTCTATGGCTCGGACGGCATGGGCGGTCTGGTGAACTTCATCACCGTGCAGCCCGACGATCTGCTCAAGGACGGCAAGACCATTGGCGGGCGTGTCTCGGCCAGCTATGACGGTTCCGACCATGGCAAGCGCGTGGGCGCCACGATTGCGGGGCGCGCGAGTCCCGAGTGGAGCTGGCTGATTGCTGCAGGAATCGGCCGCTCCAGCGAGCTGGAGAACATGGGCCGCAACCATGGCGTGGGAGTCAACCGCACCGCGCCCAACCCCGAAAAAGACAAAAGCCATTCCTTGCTCGGCCGCCTGGTCTATACGCCATCGGCGGTGCAGAAACATGTGTTCACGCTGGAAAACGTGGACAAGCGCGCCGACTACGACCTGCTGGCCGCGCGCAGCGCCACGGTGAAGGACTCCAAGTCGAACACTGCCATGAAGCGCTGGCGGGCCAGCTGGCAGGGCGAATGGCAGCAGCTCGATACGGCGCTGGCCGACGAACTCAAGCTCATGGCCAGTTACCAAAGCTCGGATTCGCGCGAGTTCGTGACCGAAACCCGCGTGG
>JAFAIY010000516.1 GCA_019236485.1 Comamonas sp.
CCCAAGCCGCTGCTGGCCCCGGCTCTGGCTGGCGAGGACATGGGACTGATCAGCGAGGCCGGCATGCCCGCCGTGGCCGACCCCGGCAGCTCCATCGTGCGCGCCGCCCATGACCTGGGCATACGCGTCGTGCCCCTGGTCGGCCCCGTGTCGCTGCTGCTGGGCCTGGCCGCCAGCGGCCTCAACGGCCAGAACTTTGCCTTTGTCGGCTACGTGCCCCAGGATGGCGCCGAGCGCACGGCCCGCATCAAGGAACTCGAAAGCCTGGCCCTGCGCCACGGCCAGACCCAGCAGTTCATCGAGACCCCTTACCGCAATGCCGCGCTGTGGCAGGCGCTGCTGCAGACGCTGCAGCCCAATACGCGGCTGGCCCTGGCCAGCGGACTGACGCTGGAGACGGCCCGCATCGAAAGCCGCCTGGTGCGCGAATGGCGCCAGCGCAACGCGCCGCCGGACAACCGCACGCCCGTGGTGTTCTCCATAGGCCGCTAAACGCTAGAGCGCATGAAAAAAGCCCGCTGCAATCACAGCGGGCTTTTTTTATATCGATAGCTGGCAGCGCCTACCCCACCAGGGTTTGCGGCACTTTCAAGCCCGAGTCAATGAATCGTCGGCAGCATGCCACGCATGGCCTGGACCGAGCCCGAGCCTATGGCCGCGCCGAACTTCTTGGCCAGACGCTCGGCCACGTTGTCGCGGCGGGTGTAGTCTATGACCTCCTCGGCCTTGACCACTTCGCGCGCCACATAGTCGAGGCTGCCCAGCTTGTCGGCCAGACCCAGTTCCACGGCCTGCTCGCCGGTCCAGAACAGACCGCTGAACATCTCGGGCGTTTCATGCAGCCTGTCGCCGCGGCCGGCCTTGACCACACCGATAAACTGCTGGTGAATCTGCTCCAGCATCTGCAGCGCAAACTCCTTCTGCTTTGCCGTCATGGGGCTGAAAGGATCGAGGAAGCCCTTGTTCTCGCCGGCCGTCAGCAGGCGGCGCTCCACGCCAACCTTGTCCATCACACCGGTGAAGCCAAAGCCGTCCATGAGTACGCCAATGCTGCCCACGATGCTGGCCTTGTCCACAAAGATTTCATCGGCGGCCGCTGCGATGTAGTAGGCCGCCGAAGCGCAGCTCTCCTCCACCACCGCATACAGAGGCTTGTTGTACTTGGCCTTGAGCCGGGTCATCTCGTCATTGATGATGCCGGCCTGCACCGGGCTGCCGCCCGGCGAGTTGATCAGCAGGACCACGGCGCGCGAACCCGAATCCTCGAAAGCGCTGCGCATGGCGGCCACCACGAACTCGGCGCTGGCATCGGCCCCCGAGGCGATCTCGCCCTTGATTTCCACCACGGCCGTATGCGGCGCGGAGCTGGTCTTGGTGGCCGTGTCCTTGAAGAACACCAGCCACAGCGCCAGCAGCACCACCACCGACCACAGCAGGCGGCCATAGAAGCGCCAGCGGCGCGCGGCACGCTGCTCCTTGATGGAGGCAAACACCAGCTTCTCCAGCACATCGCGCTCCCAGCCGGCGGCCGGGGCATTGGCGGCGGCCGGCGCCGCGGGAGCCGCGGGAGCCGCAGACGCCTTGGACCACAGGTCCGCACCCGGCGTCACATGAGGCTGGGAGTCATTGTTCTCGGGAGGATTTGGGGAACTCATGTCAAAACTCGACTGGTTTCAGTTGTGGCCCAGTATGCCAGCGCACCACGCCGTTGCTCTCAGTTAGCGCAATTTTCACCAAACCGCCACGGCAGGGACCGCCTGCACAGGCTCCGCTGTCAGGTTCGTAGGCGGCTCCGTGGGTAGAACACAACAGCCAGCGCCCCGAATCGTCGAAAAACCGGGCTTCCTGATAGTCCATTTCCATGGGCACATGGCTGCAGCGGTTCAGATAGGCATGAACCTGCCCCTGGTAGCGGATCGCAAACGCCCGGCTGGGCTGGCCGCCATAAAGCAGGTCGAAAGCGACCGCACGGCCGCCGTCGACCAGATCGGCGCTTGCGCACAGTTCCACGCTCTCGTTCATACCATCCTCAGGCATTGGCCTGCAGCCACTGATGCAGCTCAAGCGCCGAATCCGCCACGAACAGAGGCTGGAACTGGCCGAAATCGTCGGGCGCATGCGCGCCGTACGAGACCCCAACGCAAGCGCACCCCGCATTCACCGCCATCTGCAGATCGTGCGTAGTGTCGCCGATCATCAGCGTGCGCTCGGGCTCCACGCCGAATTCGGCCATCAACTCCTGCAGCATCAGCGGACTGGGCTTGCCGGCGGTTTCGTCGGCCGTGCGCGAGCTGTCGAACAGGCCTTTGAGCTGCGGGTCCTGCAGCGCCTGGTTCAGCCCCATGCGGCTCTTGCCCGTGGCCACGGCCAGCCAGTGGCCGCGGCCGCGCAGGCCCGCCAGCAGGGTCAGCATGCCGTCGAACACGCAGATGTCGTCCTGATGCTTGAAGAAGTGATGGCGATAGCGGTTGGCCAGCTCCGCATATTTTTCGGCAGGCACATCGGGCGCAGCCCTGGCCAGGGCCGGCATCAGCGCCATGCCGATCACATAGGCGGCCTGCTCGGCGCTGGGCACGGTGCCGCCCACATCGCGCACCGCCTCCTGGATGCTGCGGCTGATGATGGCCGTGGAGTCGGCCACCGTCCCATCCCAGTCGAAGGCGATCAGATCAAAGCGGCGCGGGCGCTGTGCGCCATTGTTTTCGGTAGTCATAAACCCAGTCAGTCCACAAAAGCCGCCAGTTCCGGCGGCAACTCGGCACGCAGCTCCACACGCTCGCCACTACCCGGATGATTGAACTGCAACCGCCAGGCATGGAGAAACATGCGTTTGAGCCCCTGTTTCTGCACACGGCGGTTGAGATCGAAATCCCCGTATTTGTCGTCGCCCACAATCGGATGGCCTTGCGAGGACAGGTGGACGCGAATCTGGTGGGTGCGACCGGTCTTGATGGTCACCTCGAGCAGGCTCATGGCCGGCAGGCCCTGCAGCGGGCGCGGCTCGATGAGCTTGCGGACCTTGACCAGCGTGATGGAGCGCATGCCGTCGGGATCGTCCGCCGTGGTCACGCGCACGCGGCGCTCGCCATCGGCCTGCAGGTATTTGTGCAGCGGCGCATCGATGACTTTTTTGCTGGCCGGCCAGGTACCTTGCACCAGGGCCAGATAGGTCTTGCCGGTCTCGCGCTCGCGGAACTGGTCCTGCAGATTCACCAGTGCCGAACGCTTCTTGGCCACCAGCAGGATGCCCGAGGTCTCGCGGTCCAGCCTATGAACGAGCTCCAGAAACCTGGCCTCGGGCCGCGCCTGGCGCAGCTGTTCGATCACGCCGAAGCTCACGCCCGAGCCGCCATGCACGGCCACGCCCGCGGGCTTGGACAGCGCGACCAGGTACTCGTCATCGAGCAATGCGGGAAAGTCCTTAGCCGGCGCCGGTCTCTCGGCTTTTTCGGCCACTTTTTCGGAAATCCGCACGGGCGGCACGCGCACCATATCGCCTTGCTGCACGCGCGTCTCGGCACTCACGCGGCCTTTGTTGATGCGCACCTCGCCACTGCGGATGATGCGGTAGACATGGGTCTTGGGCACCCCCTTGAGATGGCGCAAAAGAAAGTTGTCCAGACGCTGTCCAGCGGAATCGGCATCGACTTCTAACAGCCGCACCGAGGCCGCTGCCGTATTTTGGGACCGGTCCTGTGCCGGTTTGCCCTCTATAATGTGTTTCACCTGTGCCGAGCTAGTTGTAAGTGGTTGATTCGCATGGAGTTTAGTCCAAACAGCCATTTCCCACCGCACAGGCAGGTCGATGCCCGCCGGTTTTACACGCATAAATTGCAGTAATAGATGAACTGCAGCAGTCCGTGAAAGGCTGGCAAAGGCTGACGCATTGAAACACTGATACGGAATCCCGAACCAGTAGTTGCCCCAGGCCAAAGCCGCCTGCAACTGCTGGTCAATCACAACGAGCATGTGGATCTTTTGGACATGGATGATCAACCTCTGGGGCAAGGCAAGACCTGCGGCCGGGGGGAACCGTGTCCAGAAGCGACCACCCACCTCCCTAGCACGCGCCGCAGCTTCTTTTGTACCTCGCCTGCATGCGCGTCCTCTCCCGCTCGTCCCCCGGCCTGTACCTCCGCTACTGACTTGACCCCAAGACAGTAGCGCAGTCCTGTACCGCCCACGATTCCTGTTTCGTTTCAACGCGTCCGTCTGGCATCTCGGCTCCTATTGAGCCTGTCTTTGATTACCGGTCAAAGGCGCGTTGGTCTGACGGCATGTGCCCATGACCGGCGCGCCCTATAAAACGAATAGAGGAAACGCATCATGAAACGGATGCTGATTAACGCCACGCAGTCCGAAGAACGCCGCCTGGCGATTGTGGACGGCCAGAAGCTGCTGGACTACGAAATCGAAATCGAGGGACGCGAGCAGCGCAAGGGCAATATCTACAAGGCGGTCGTGACCCGCGTCGAGCCCTCGCTCGAAGCCTGCTTCGTCGATTACGGCGAGGACCGCCACGGCTTTCTGCCGTTCAAGGAAATCTCCAAGCAGTATTTCGCCGAGGGCGTATCGCCCAGCCAGGCGCGCATCAACGATGTGATCCGCGAAGGCCAGGAACTGATAGTCCAGGTCGAAAAGGAAGAGCGCGGCAACAAGGGCGCAGCCCTGACCACCTTCATCTCCCTGGCCGGCCGCTATGTGGTGCTGATGCCCAACAACCCGCGTGGCGGTGGCGTGTCGCGCCGCATCGAGGGCGAGGACCGTGCCGAGCTCAAGGAGGCCATGGACCAGCTCGAGTATCCCAAGGGCATGTCCATCATCGCGCGCACCGCCGGCATCGGCCGCACAGCGCCCGAGCTGCAGTGGGACCTCAACTACCTGCTCAAGCTCTGGAACGCCATCGACGGCGCCGCCAAAGCCTCCAAGGGCGCTTTCCTGATCTATCAGGAATCCAGCCTGGTGATCCGCGCCATCCGCGACTACTTCAACAACGACATCGGCGACATCCTCATCGACACCGATGACATCTACGAGCAGGCCCAGCAGTTCATGGCGCATGTCATGCCCGAGCATGCGGCCCGCGTGAAGCGCTACCGCGACGATGCGCCGCTGTTCAGCCGCTTCCAGATCGAGCACCAGATCGAGTCGGCCTACTCGCGCACCGTGACCCTGCCCTCGGGCGGCGCCATCGTGATCGACCACACCGAAGCCCTGGTGTCCGTGGACGTGAACTCGGCCCGCGCCATCAAGGGCGGCGACATCGAGGAAACCGCGACCCGCACCAACCTCGAAGCCGCCGACGAAGTGGCACGCCAGATGCGTCTGCGCGACCTGGGCGGACTGATCGTGATCGACTTCATCGACATGGAAGAGGCCAAGAACCGCCGCGAAGTGGAAAACCGCCTGCGCGACGCTCTGCGCCAAGACCGCGCCCGCGTGCAGTTCGGCACCATCAGCAAGTTCGGCCTCATGGAAATGAGCCGCCAGCGCCTCAAGCCTGCCCTCTCCGAAGGCGCGCACATCAACTGCCCGCGCTGCGGCGGCTCCGGCCATATCCGCGACACCGAATCCTCGGCGCTGCAGATCCTGCGCATCATCCAGGAAGAGTCCATGAAGGACAACACGGCCGCCGTGCACTGCCAGGTGCCCGTGGAAGTGGCCTCCTTCCTGCTCAACGAAAAGCGCAGCGAAATCACCAAGATCGAGCTCAAGCAGCGCGTCAACGTGATCATGGTGCCCAACAAGTCCATGGACACGCCGCACTACAAGCTCGAGCGCCTCAAGCACGACGACGCGCGCCTCGAATCCATGGAAGCCAGCTACAAGCTGGCCGACGAGCCCGAGGATGTGGCCACGGTCACGCGCCGCTCGCAGGAGCCCACCAACAAGCAGACTCCGGTGATCAAGGGCGTGCTGCCCGATGCCCCCGCCCCCGTGGCCGAGCCCCGCGCCCCGCGTCAGCCGCGTCCGCAAGCCGGCACGCCTGCCGCAGCGGCCCGCCCCGCGGTGCGTGAGCAGGGCTTCTTCGCCTGGCTCAAGAACCTGTTCGGCTTTGGCACGCCGGCCCCCGTGGCCGCACCTCAGCCCGCAGCAGAAGCACCGGCCCGCGAAGCGCGCGAAGGCGGCCGTGATGGTCGCCGCAGCGAAGGCCGCGCCGAGCGTGGCGAACGCAGTCGCGATGGCCGCCGCAACGAGCGCGGCGAACGCAGTGGCGGCGAGCGCGCCGAACGCGGTGACCGCAGCCGCCGCAACGCCGCCGGCCGCGATGGCGAACAGCAGCGCAGCGAGCGCCCGGAACAGCGTCAGGATCGCCCCGAGCGCGGCAATCGCCGTGGCGGCGAGCGCAACGAACGCCGCGACGACCGTCAACCCCAGGTCGCCGAAGCCGCGCTGAACGCCGGCGAGGAACTCAACGCACAGGCAGCGGCACCCAAGCCCGAACGCAGCCGCCAGGAACGTGGCGAGCGCGCGGAGCGCGGCGAACGTGGTGAAGGCCGCCGCGAGCGCCAGCCGCGCAACGTCGATGTCCAGCCCCTGGTCGACGAAGCCGCAGTGCAGTCCGCTCCGCTCGAAGGCGCTGAGGCTCAGGACGCGCAAGGCGAGCAGGCCGGACGCGAACCGCGCCAGCGCCGCTCGCGTGACCGCTATGGCCGCGATCGCCGCGACCGTGCACCGCGCGATGCACAGGCCGAAGGCTCGGCCGAGCAGGCGCTCGAAGCCCAGCCCGAGGTGGAAGCTCCGGCAGCAGAGTCCGGCGAGCAGCCCGCACGCCGCAGCTATTTCGATGCTGTCGCCCCTCAAACCCAGGAAGAGGCTGCGCCTGCCGCTACGGAAGTGCAAGCACCTGCGGTGATCGCAGAAGCTGCGCCCGTCCAGGAAAGCGCGGCTCCCGTGGTCCAGGCCGAGCCGGCAGTTGCCGAACCCCAGGCAGCAGCCCCCGCGGCCGAGCCCGTGGCTGCAGAGCCTGCAGCACCGGCCACGCCCAAGGTCCAGGCCTATGAGCTGCCCATCGCTCAGCTGCAGGATCTGGCCGCCGCATCGGGTCTGCAATGGATCAACTCCGACGCCGACAAGATCGCAGCCGTGCAGGCCGCCATTGCCGCCGAGCCCAAGCCCGTGCGCATTCCACGCGAGCGTCCGCCCGTGGTCGTGCTCGACGAAGGCCCGCTGGTGCTGGTCGAGACCCGCAAGGATCTAAGCCTGATGCAGCTGCCGTTCGAGAAGGAAGAGCAGGCTGCCGGCAGCAACGCCTAGCAGACCGCCATCCGGCATCACAGGGCCAAGGGTACTGTCCACTGCGTTGGGCGGGCCCTGGCCCTTTTTCATTCATCGCTATCCGATTTCCGAGCAAGCCATGCTGTTTCTGATCTCTCCGGCCAAGTCGCTGGACTATGAAAGCCCTGTTCCCGCCGATCTGCCGCACACCTTGCCCGTCTTCAAAAACCAGCCGCTGGAGCTGATCGAGCTGCTGCGCGAGAAATCGCCGCAGCAGATCTCCGAGCTCATGAGCATCAGCGACAAGCTGGCCGTATTGAACGTGGGCCGCTACGAGGCCTTCAGTCCCAGGTTCACCGCCAAAAATTCGCGCCAGGCCGTGCTGGCCTTCAACGGCGATGTCTATGAAGGGCTGGATGCGCATTCGCTCAAGCCTAGGGAGCTGGACTGGGCCCAGGAGCATGTGGTGATCCTCAGCGGCCTCTACGGCGCGCTGCGTCCGCTGGACCTGCTGCAGCCCTACCGTCTGGAGATGGGCACCCGGCTGGAGAACGCCAGCGGCAGCAATCTCTACCAGTTCTGGGGCGCGCAGATCGCAGCCTACCTCAACGAGCGCAGTGCGGCTCAGCCCGAGGCCGAGCGCATCGTGGTCAATCTGGCCTCCCAGGAGTACTTCAAGTCCGTGGACCGCAAGACGCTGCAGGCACCCGTGGTCGAATGTGCGTTCGAGGATTTCAAGGGCGGCAAATACAAGATCATCAGCGTCCATGCCAAGCGCGCGCGCGGACTGATGGTGCGCTGGGCCGTGCAGCACAAGGCCAGAAAAGTCGCGGACCTGCGCCGCTTCGACCTCGAAGGCTATGCCCTGGCCGAAGCCGCCTCCACGCCCGAGAAGCTGGTGTTCCGCCGCCGGCTCGAAGACTGACGGCGCATTGAAATTGGCAGCGCTGCACACTAGCATTGACGGCATGAGCACATCCACCCAAGACGAGTTCGCCGTCCCTCCCGGCTTGACCCCCGAGCTGATGCAATGGGTGCGCGCGCAGAGCGCGGCCGGTGTTCCCCTGCCCTCGCTGCTGCAATCCATGCGCACCGCGGGCTGGGCCGAGCATCTGGCGCGCCGGGCTCTGGCTCTGCCGGAGCAGGGCCAGCTGCCCCACCCGTTTGCCGCGGCCCAGCCTCAGGCCGGCGTGCAGGTCCAGGCCCACGAATCGGGTGTGCCCGAGCCGCAGCTGCAGGCCGATCCCTGCAGCATCAATGCGGGCGACCGCGAGGTCCATGTGCTGCTGAGCATGCGCCACCCGCGCGTGGTGGTGTTCGGCAACCTGCTCTCCGACGAGGAATGCGAGGCCATCATCGCAGCGGCGCGGCCGCGCATGCAGCGCTCGCTGACCGTGGACAACCAGAGCGGCGGCGAGGCCGTCAATGACGACCGCACCAGCAACGGCATGTTTTTCCAGCGTGGCGAGAACGAGGTCATAGCCCGCGTGGAAAAGCGCATCGCCCGCCTGCTCAACTGGCCGCTGGAAAACGGCGAAGGCATGCAGGTGCTGCATTACCGGCCGGGCGCCGAGTACAAGCCGCATTACGACTATTTCTCACCCAACGAACCCGGCACGCCGACAATACTCAAGCGCGGCGGCCAGCGCGTAGGCACGCTGGTCATTTACCTGAACGAGCCCACACGCGGCGGCGCCACCATCTTTCCCGACGTGGCGCTGCAGGTCGTGCCGCGCCGCGGCAATGCCGTGTTCTTCAGCTACAGCCAGCCCGACCCGGCCACGCGCACGCTGCACGGCGGCACGCCCGTGCTCGAAGGCGAGAAGTGGATTGCCACCAAATGGCTACGGGAACGCGAATTCAAGTAAAAAGCGGACCAAGCCCCTCTTCATCAGGTGCCGGCCGCCCGCCTGCACCTCATAGCTTCAAGTCATGCATACACCCGAACAATCGCAGCTGGGCAAAAGCTCGGCCTATGTGGACCAGTACGACGCGTCCCTGCTCTTTCCCCTGCCGCGCCAAGCCAAGCGCGAGGAAATCGGCGCAGCCAGCAATCCCCCGTTCTTCGGCGCCGACCTGTGGACAGCCTTCGAGCTGTCCTGGCTCAATCCGCGCGGCAAGCCCCAGGTGGCTCTGGCCCATTTCACGATTCCCTGTGAAACGCCCAATCTGATCGAGAGCAAGTCCTTCAAGCTGTATCTGAACAGCTTCAACAACACCCGCTTTGCGGATGCCGGCGAAGTGCTGGCCCGCCTGCGCGCCGACCTCTCGGAAGCCGCCTGGCGCGGCAGCGAGAGCCAGGGCAGCGTGGGCGTGAGGCTGCTGGAGGTGGACAAGTTCGACGCCCAGCAGGTTCATGAGCTGGACGGCCTGCTGCTGGATCGCCTCGACGTGGAATGCACGCAGTACACCCCGGCTCCCGAGCTGCTGCGCGCCAACCATGACGAAGCCCCGGTCAATGAAACCCTGGTCAGCCATCTGCTCAAGAGCAACTGCCTGGTCACCGGCCAGCCCGACTGGGG
>JAFAIY010000537.1 GCA_019236485.1 Comamonas sp.
CACGGCGCTGACCTGGCTGATCGTGGCCGTGTTCTTCCGCTATTCCTCGCTGGCGGCCCTGATCGCCTCGGTGTTCGCCCCCGTTTATTACGTGCTCTGCAGCGGCCTGGTCTGGGATGCCGAGCCGCCGATCACGGCCGCGGTCGTCGTCATGGCCATGCTGCTGATCTGGCGCCACCGCGAGAACATCCAGCGCCTGATGGCGGGCAAGGAGTCCAAGCTGGGTCAGAAAAAGGCTGATGCGGCCAAGCCCGCGGAGGCCGGCGCCAAGAGCAAGGGCAAGCACCACTGAGCGGCGCGAACTGCAGCGAAACACGGCGGCCCTGCGCGGGCGCCGGCCCGGCTGCAGTTGTGAGATCAGCATCTACATCGGGCGCAGCCTGCTCATCATTCAATAGCTTCAGATATGGCATCCAGCCCATCGCAGCGCGGCTATAGCGCTCCCTGTCCTGGCTGTGGCGCACCGGTCCACTTCAGCAGCGCGCAGTCCAGTCATGCGGTTTGCGAGTTCTGCCGCAGCACGGTGGCGCGCGATGGCGAGCTGCTCCAGCGCATAGGCTCCATGGCCGAGGTGTTCGAGGATTACAGCCCGCTGCGCCTGGGCGCCTCGGGCATGGTCAAGCGCAATGGCCGGCCCGAACCCTTCACCATCGTGGGGCGCGCCCAGTACCAGAGCGGAGCCGGCAACTGGTCGGAATGGATGGTCTCGCTCAGCGATGGCGAACTGGCCTATCTGAGCGAGGACAACGGCAGCTATGTTTTTTCGCTGTCCTGGACGCCGCCGGGCTGGGACATCAAGGAATTCGCGCCGCGCCAATGGCGCATGGGCCGCGAGATCAAGGCCGGCGCCGAGTCCTTCACGGTGACCAGCGTGCAGGGCGCGCAGCTGCTGGCCGCCCAGGGCGAGCTGGCGCAACTGCCCGCACCGGGCAAGAGCTTCAAGCTGGTGGAGCTGCGCAACGACAAGGACCAGATCCTGTCGGTGGACTTCAGCGGCAAGCGGCCCAGCTTCACGCTGGGCTCGCCGGTGGAGCTGGAAGGCCTGCAGATGCAGGGACTGCGCGATGCGGCGGCCATCAAGAAGGAAGAGGGGCGCCACTTCAACTGCCCGAGCTGCGGTGCCGTGGTGCCGGTGCGCTTCGACAGCACCAAGTCCCTGAGCTGCCCCAGCTGCGGCAGCCTGATCGATATGTCCCAGGGGCTGGGCGGCGAACTCAGCTTTGCCGAGCAGCGCAAGAAAATCCGCCCGGCCATTCCGTTGGGGCGCGAAGGCACGCTGGACGGCCTGCAGTGGCAGGTCGTGGGCTTTCAACGGCGCAGCGGCCGGGAACTGGGCGAGGACGATGACGACAGCTTCGAATGGGACGAATACCTGCTCTTCAACAAGAAAGCGGGCTTCTCCTTCATCGTGGACTCCGAGGACGGCTGGAGCACGGCGCGCGTCATCAACGGTGCGCCCAAGCTCAGCAAGAACGCGGCCACGGCCACCTATCTGCAGCGCAAGTACCGGCGCGATTGCGCCTATATGGCGGAAACGCTGTATGCCGAAGGCGAGTTCTACTGGCCCGTCTACAAGGGCCAGAAGACCAGCAATGTCGATTATTCCAACGAAGGCAAGCATTCGACGCTGGCGCAGGAGACGGCCAAGCACGAAACCACCTGGACCCATGGCAGGCAGGCATCGGCGAGCACGCTGGCCATGGCTTTTGGCGTGGACAAGCTCAAGGACAGATCCCAGGTCGGCCCGCTCTCGGGCAGCGGCTTCAGCTGGAGCCAGATTCTGTTCTGGCTGTTTGTGCTGCTGCTGATACTGTTGCTGCTGCGCGCCTGCATCTTCACCCCCAGCTTCGGCTGCGATCCGCGCACCGACCCCGGCTGCAGCTACAGCCGCTCCAGCAGCGGCTCCTATGGCGGCTATACCTCGGGCGGCAGCCATAAATAGACCCAAATCGTCACCGGAGAACATATATGAACTGGTTCAATCCTCAGAATTTCTTTGGCTCCATCGTCTACGCCCTGGTGGGCGTGGTGGTGTTCTGGGTCTGCTTCATCATCATCGACAAGATCACGCCCGTGGACATGTGGGCCGAGATCGTGGAGAAGCACAACAAGGCCCTGGCCATGGTGGTGGCTGCCATGTGCCTGGGGATCAGCATCATCGTGGCGGCGGCGATTCACTGATTCACACCCTGAGCCGCAGCGCCTAGGCGGCTCCGCGGCGTCGCCCCTCTCTCTTCGGGAGGGGGCGACGCCATCGCTGCGGGGCGGCGCGGCCGGCTTGGGCTCTTGCTCGGCGTCCCTGTGTTGGGGCAGGGTGGTTTTTGGGCGCCAGTTTTTTTCTGAAAGATGAGGGTGGTTTGACGAATGTGAAGGCGGCGGGGCCGCGGCCCATCGATGTGGCGCTGCTGGCCAGCGTGTTCGTGATTGCAGCCTGCGGCCTGCTGTACGAGCTGTCGGCCGGGGCACTGGCCTCCTATCTGCTCGGTGATTCGGTGCTGCAGTTCTCCACCATCATCGGCACCTATCTGTTTGCCATGGGCATAGGCTCATGGCTTTCGCGCTATTTCGAAGATCAGCTGCCCGCGCATTTTCTGCGCGTGGAACTGATGGTGGCCCTGGTCGGCGGTGCCTTGCCCGCCGTGCTGTTCCTGGCCAATGCCTATGCGCCCGGGGCCTTCCGCCTGCTGCTCTACGGCATGGTGCTGCTGGTGGGCGCGCTGGTCGGGCTGGAGATTCCGCTGGTCATGCGCATACTCAAGCGCAATGCCTCGCTCAAGGACCTGGTCTCCCAGGTGCTGACCTTCGACTATCTGGGCGCGCTGGCCGTGTCGCTGGCGTTTCCCATCCTGCTGGTGCCCAAGCTGGGCCTGGTGCGCACCGGCCTGCTGTTCGGTTTCATGAATGCCGCTGTGGCCGTCTGGGCGCTGCTGCTGTTCAGGAACGAGCTGCGCCATCTGCGCGCCCATGCCTGGGCCTGCGTGAGCGTGATGCTGGCACTGGCCGGCGGCACCTGGGGTGCCGACCATCTGACGCGGCTGGCCGACGAGCATTTTTACCAGGACCGCATCGTGCTGAGCAGCGCCACGGCCTATCAGCGCATCGTGGTCACCCAGGGGCGCCAGGGCGCGCGCCTGTATCTGAACGGCAATCTGCAGTTTGCCCAGAGCGACGAGTACCGCTACCACGAAGCCCTGGTGCATCCGGCCATGGCGGCGCATGGCGCCCCCAGAAAGGTCGCGGTCCTGGGCGGCGGCGACGGCATGGCGGTGCGCGAGCTGCTCAAGTACCCGGGCGTGGAAGCGGTCACCCTGGTGGAGCTGGACCCGGCCATGACCGGCCTGTTCAAGGACAACGCCATGATGCGCGCGCTCAACCGGGATGCGCTGCGCGACCCGCGCGTGAAGATCGTCAACACCGATGCCTTCCAGTGGCTGCAGCAGGACGGCGACATCTTCGATGTGATCATCGTGGACTTTCCCGATCCGACCAATTTCGCGATCGGCAAGCTGTTCACCAACAGCTTTTATGCGCTGCTGGACAAGCGCCTGGCCGCCAGCGGCTATGCGGTGGTGCAGACCACATCGCCGCTGATCGCGCGGCAGAGCTTCTGGACCGTGGTGCAGACCGTGGAGTCCGTGGGCCTGAGAGCCACGCCCTACCATGTGCATGTGCCCAGCTTTGGCGAATGGGGCTTTGTGCTGGCCAGCCACCGGCCCTGGCGCGAGCCTGCGGACCTGCCGCCGGGCATGCGCTTTCTCACGGGGCCCACGCTGCGCCTGATGTTCGACTTTCCGCTCGATATGGCGCGCGTGCCGACCGAGGTGAACCGCCTGTCCAACCAGGTGCTGGTCAACACCTATGAGCGCGAGTGGGGCAAGGTGGAGCACTGATGGCGGGCACGGCCGTCAATCGCCGCCAATGCCTGCAGCTGGCCGGGGCGGCGGCGCTGCTGGCCGGCTGCTCGCCCGCCGCGCCCGGGCTCGAGGATCTGCCCGGCG
>JAFAIY010000663.1 GCA_019236485.1 Comamonas sp.
CCAGCACGGGATCGTCGCTGAACGCGGCCTCATGGTTGCGGATGGTCTCCTCGGCGATCTCGAACACGCCTATGCCTTCGACGCGGCTGGCCGTGCCCGTGAAGTACTTGTCCACGGTGTCGCTGTTCAGGCCCACGGCTTCGAACAGCTGGGCACCGCAGTAGGACATATAGGTGGACACGCCCATCTTGGACATGATCTTGGACAGACCCTTGCCGATGGCCTTCACATAGTGGTAGATGGCCTTGTCGACGGAGATGGGCGCACCTTCGCGACCGAAGATGTCGACCAGGGTTTCCATCGCCAGATAGGGATGTACGGCTTCGGCGCCGTAGCCGGCCAGCACGGCGAAGTGGTGCACCTCGCGGGCCGTGCCGGTTTCCACCACCAGGCCGGCCGTGGTGCGCAGGCCTTCACGCACCAGATGCTGGTGGATGGCCGACAGCGCCAGCAGCGCGGGGATGGCCACTTGCGTGGCACTCATGCCGCGATCGCTGATGATCAGGATGTTGGCGCCGCCCTTGATCTCGTCCACGGCATGGGCGCACAGCGAAGCCAGCTTGGCTTCCACGCCCTGCTTGCCCCAGGACAGCGGGTAGGTGATGTCTATGGTCGCGCTCTTGAACTTGCCGTGCGTGTGCTTTTCGATATCGCGCAGCTTGGCCATGCCTTCGAAGTCCAGCACGGGCTGCTGCAGCTCCAGGCGCATGGGCGGGTTGACCTGGTTGATGTCCAGCAGATTGGGCTTGGGGCCCACGAACGACACCAGCGACATCACGATCGCTTCGCGGATCGGGTCGATAGGAGGGTTCGTCACCTGGGCGAACATCTGGCGGAAGTAGTTGTACAGCGGCTTGTTCTTGTCGGAGAGCACGGCCAGCGGGCTGTCGTTGCCCATGGAGCCAATGCCCTCCTCGCCCTTCTCGGCCATGGGGGTCAGCAGGAACTTGATGTCTTCCTGCGTGAAGCCGAAGGCCTGCTGGCGGTCCAGCAGAGACAGCTCGGCCTTGGCCGCGGGCGCCTTGAAGTCGGCGGGGATTTCCACCTCGTCGAGCTTGATGCGCAGGTTCTCTATCCACTGTTTGTAGGGCTTGGTGTTGACGACGTTGGCCTTGAGCTCCTCGTCCTCGATCATGCGGCCCTGCTCCAGGTCGATGAGCAGCATCTTGCCGGGCTGCAGACGCCATTTGCGCACGATCTTGCTGTCGGGCACGGGCAGCACGCCGGCCTCGGAAGCCAGGATGACCAGGTCGTCGTCGGTGATGCAGTAGCGCGAAGGGCGCAGGCCGTTGCGGTCCAGCGTGGCACCGATCTGGCGGCCGTCGGTGAAGACGATGGAGGCCGGGCCGTCCCAGGGCTCGATCATGGCCGCGTGGTATTCATAGAAGGCGCGGCGGCGCTCGTCCATGGCCTCGTGCTGTTCCCAGGGCTCGGGAATCATCATCATCACGGCCTGGCTGATCGGGTAGCCGGCCATGGTCAGCAGTTCCAGGCAGTTGTCGAAGGTGGCCGTGTCGGACTGGCCCGCGAAGCTGATGGGGTAGAGCTTCTGCAGGTCTTCGCCCAGCACGGGCGAGGCCATCACGCCTTCGCGCGCCAGCATCCAGTTGTAGTTGCCGCGCACGGTGTTGATCTCACCGTTGTGGGCCACATAGCGGTAGGGGTGAGCCAGGGGCCACTCGGGGAAGGTGTTGGTCGAGAAACGCTGGTGAACCAGGCCGATGGCCGAGACGCAGCGCTCGTCGGACAGGTCCTTGTAGTACACGCCCACCTGGTCGGCCAGCAGCAGGCCCTTGTAGACCACGGTGCGGCTGCTCATGCTGGGAACGTAGTATTCCTTGCTGTGCTTGAGCTTGAGGTTCTGGATGGCGGCGCTGGCCGTCTTGCGGATCACGTACAGCTTGCGCTCCAGCGCGTCCTGCACGATCACGTCGGTGCCGCGGCCGATGAAGACCTGGCGCAGTATGGGTTCCTTTTCCTGCACCGTGGGCGACATGGGCATGTCGCGGTTCACGGGCACGTCGCGCCAGCCCAGCAGCACCTGGCCTTCGGCCTTGATGGCGCGCTCCATCTCCTGCTCGCAGGCCAGACGCGAGGCATGTTCCTTGGGCAGGAAGATCATGCCCACGCCGTATTCACCGGCAGGCGGCAGCTCCACGCCCTGATTGGCCATCTCTTCGCGGTAGAGCTGGTCTGGGATCTGGCTCAATATGCCCGCGCCGTCGCCCATGAGCTTGTCTGCGCCCACGGCACCACGGTGGTCGATGTTCTCCAGAATCTTCAGCGCTCCCTGCACGATGTCGTGGCGCTTGACGCCCTTGATATGG
>JAFAIY010000178.1 GCA_019236485.1 Comamonas sp.
CATCGCCCCGATGGTGGCCAGGCCTGTGGTTTTACGGGATTGCTGTCCTCACATGTCTACATCAGCTCCTTCGCACAACCAGCTCGACACCAAGGCCGAAGCCTGGTCCGCCCTGTTCTCCGAACCCATGAGCGACCTGGTCAAGCGCTACACCTCCAGCGTGTTCTTCGACAAGCGCATGTGGCAGGCCGACATCCAGGGCAGCCTCGCCCACGCCGAGATGCTCTCGGCCCAGAAGATCATTGCGGCCGAGGATTTCGCGGCCATCCAGAAGGGCATGGCGCAGATCACCTCCGAGATCGAGGCCGGCAGCTTCGACTGGAAGCTGGACCTCGAAGACGTGCACCTGAACATCGAGGCGCGCCTGACCCAGCTGGTCGGCGATGCCGGCAAGCGCCTGCACACGGGCCGCAGCCGTAACGACCAGGTGGCCACCGACGTGCGCCTGTGGCTGCGCGGCGAGATCGACCTGATCGAAGGCCTGCTCAAGGAGCTGCAGCGCTCGCTGGTCGAGGTCGCCGAGAAGAATGTGGACGTGATCCTGCCCGGCTTCACCCACCTGCAGGTGGCCCAGCCCGTGAGCTTCGCCCACCACCTGCTGGCCTATGTGGAAATGTTCAAGCGCGATGCCGAGCGCATGCTCGACGTGCGCAAGCGCGTCAACGTGCTGCCCCTGGGCAGCGCGGCCCTGGCCGGCACCACCTACCCGCTGGACCGCGAGCGCGTGGCCAAGACCCTGGGCATGGAAGCCGTGAGCCAGAACTCGCTGGACGGCGTGAGCGACCGCGACTTTGCCATCGAATTCACGGCCGCGGCCTCGCTGTGCATGGTGCATGTGAGCCGTCTGTCGGAAGAGCTGATCATCTGGATGAGCCAGAACTTCGGCTTCATCAAGATCGCCGACCGCTTCACCACGGGCTCGTCCATCATGCCCCAGAAGAAGAACCCCGACGTGCCCGAACTCGCGCGCGGCAAGACCGGCCGCGTGGTCGGCCATCTGATGGGCCTGATCACCTTGATGAAGGGCCAGCCCCTGGCCTACAACAAGGACAACCAGGAAGACAAGGAGCCGCTGTTCGACACCGTGGACACCTTGAAGGACACGCTGCGCATCTTCGCCGAGATGATCGGCGGTCAGCTCAATCCCGCGACCGGCGCCAAGGATGGCGGCATCACGGTCAATGCCGAGAACATGCGCGCCGCGGCGCTCAAGGGCTATGCCACGGCCACTGACCTGGCCGACTACCTGGTCAAGAAGGGCCTGCCTTTCCGCGACGCCCACGAAACCGTGGCCCATGCCGTGAAGCTGGCCACCATGAAGGGCGTGGACCTGACCGAGCTGCCGCTGGCCGAGCTGCAGGCTTTCAACCCGAATATCGAGGCCGATGTGTTCGAGGCCCTGAGCCTGGAAGGTTCGCTCAACGCCCGCAACACCCTGGGCGGTACGGCGCCGGCCCAGGTGCGCGCGCAGCTGGCCAAGCATCTGGCGCGTCTGGCCTGAGCGGGCCGAACCTCGTGGCGTAGTCATCACGCCGGGAAAGCGCCCCTTACCGGGCGCTTTTGTTTTGGTTAGTCTAAAAAAATCTTGAGGAGAAAACCCATGACGCAAACCCGTCGTCAGCTGCTGCGCACCACCGCCTGCGTGGCCGCGGCTTCCGCTCTGGCGCCTTTGGCCTGGGCCCAATCCGGCCAGCCCGTGCGCATCCTGGTGGGCTTTCCGCCCGGCGGCGGCTCGGACGCCATAGCGCGGCTGCTGGCGGAAAAGCTCAAGGACGAGCTCGGGGTGACGGTGGTGGTGGACAACCGCCCGGGTGCGGGAGGCCAGATCGCCGCGCAGCAGCTCAAGGCCGCAGCCGCCGACGGCCATACCCTGTTCCTGACCCACGACCACACCATTTCCATCCTGCCCCAGGTGGTGAAAAAGCCCGGCTTCGATCCGCAGCAGGACTTCGCTCCCGTGGCCGGGATTGCGACCTTTGTGAATGCGCTGGCGGTCTCCAGCAACACCCCGGTCAGGAATCTGGCCGAGTATGCGGAGTGGGTGAAGGGCGGCGCCAAGCGCGGCGCCATAGGCATTCCGGCACCGGCCTCGACGCCAGAGTTCCTGGTCAAGATTCTGGCCGAGCACTACAAGCTCGATCTGGTGGCCGCGCCCTATCGCGGCAGCGCCCCCATGCTGGGCGATATGCTGGGCAACCAGATTCCCGCGGGCATAGGCTCGGTGCCCGACTTCATCGAGAACCACAAGGCCGGCAAGCTGCGCGTGATCGGCGTGCTCGGCGCCAAGCGCCAGACCTCCATGCCCGATGTGCCGACCCTGCAGGAGCAGGGCATCAAGGGCTTCGAAGACACGCCTTACTACGGCATCTATGCGCCCAAGGGCGTGAACCCGTCGTTTGTGCAGCGCTTCTCCATCGCCGTCGCCAATGTGCTCAAGCAGCGCGATGTCTACGCGCAGCTGACGGCACTGGGGCTTACAGTTGGATACATGAATCCCGCCCAGCTCGCGGCCCGCGAAGGCGCCTATACCCGTGTTTGGACCGGTATCATTCGGCGCAGCGGTTTTCAGCCGCAGTAGAAGCTCGCGCGTGCAGCAAATGCCTTAAAGCCCTGCTCCGCCTCGAGGGAGCAGGGCTTTTTTGTGGGCCGCTGCCGGCTTCGCACTGCGCCGAGACCGACATTACATTCACAGCATTGGGCCTGACCGCGAGGTCTGAGCCTCAGAGGGGATGACTGTTATGAGCGTGCCGAGCACGAGGGAGAGAGGGCTGTCGCCGCAGATCTGGCGCCAGCAAATGGGAGCGGGGCTGAGGATTGCAGCCCTGTGGGGTATGGCGGTGACGGCCGCCCATGCGGTCGGCATTCGCCAGTTCAGTCCGCAGGGCGATGTGACCCAGGTCGGCCAGGTGGTCGTGCAGCTCGACGCAGCCGGCGTGCGCTTTGGCGACCCCAAGGCCGCTGCGCCCGTCACGCTGCAATGCTCGGACGCCCAGGCGGCCAAGGGCACGGGGCGCTGGAACAGCGAGAAGGAATGGGTCTTCGACTTTGCGCAGAACCTGCCCGCAGGCGTGCGCTGCACGGCGCAGCTCAACACCCAGTTCAAGACCGTGGCCGGATCGGCGCTGACGGGCGCTGCCAGTTATCAGTTCCAGACCGGCGGGCCCCAGGTCGGCGATATCGCGCCCGAGACCTATGAGCAGATCGACGAGCAGCAGTACTTCGCGCTGCGCCTCACGGGCGCAGCCACCGCAGACAGCCTGCAAAAGCGCGTCTGGTGCACCTCCGAAGGCGTGGGTGAGCGCATCCCCGTGCAGCTGATCGGCGGCAAGGACCGCGATGCCGTGCTCAAGCAGCAGCACTGGGACAAGGATGCGGCCAAGCGGCCGCAGAACTATGCGGTGCTGGCCTGCAACCGCCGCCTGAGCTCGGGCAGCAAGATGACCCTGGTCTATGGCAAGGGCGTGGCCATGGCCAACGGCCTGGCCAGCAAGGACGAGCAGCGCTACGAATACCAGGTGCGCGAGCCTTTCAGCGCGGACTTCAGCTGCGAGCGCGAGAACGCCAACGCCGCCTGTCTGCCGATCCGCCCCATGCGCCTGTCCTTCAGCGCGCCCGTGCCGCGCAAGCTCATCGAAGGCATACGCCTCAAGAGCGGGGCCTCGGCGGTCGCTCCCATCGTCGAGCAGCATGGCGACAAGCTGGCCCAGGATTCGCTGATCGACAGCGTGAGCTTCCCGGCCACGATGACGGCCAATGCCAAGTATGTGATCGAGCTGCCGCCCCAGTTCAAGGATGCGGCGGGCCGCACGCTGAGCAACGCCAATATGTTCCCGCTGGCCACGGCCACGGGCAATATGCCGCCGCTGGTGAAGTTCGCGGCCTCGCCCTTCGGCATCGTCGAGCGCTTTGCCGAAGGCCCCAACGGTCCGGCCCTGCTGCCCGTGACGCTGCGCAATGTGGAGCCCGATCTGACGGCCAAGTCGCTGGATGCCAGCGTGGTGCGCACCAAGAAGGGCGGCTCCGACGCCGACATCATCGCCTGGCTGAACAAGATAGAGCGCTACGACGGCTATAGCGTGGAACGCAAGCGGGCCCAGCGTGACGTACGGGTTCTGCCTCCGATCATCAACGAGGACAAGAATTGGGTACAGACGCGCATGCTGTCCCTGCTCGACGGGCAGAGCCAGGTCAAGACGCTGGAGCTGCCCAAGGCCGCCAAGGGCGATCCGCGCCCCTTCGAGGTGGTCGGCATACCGCTGAGCCCGGGCTTCCAGGTGGTGGAAATCGCCTCGCCCCTGCTGGGCAAGTCGCTGCTAGACGAAGGCTATGGCGCGGGCCGCACCATGTATGTGCGCACTTCGGCGCTGGTGACCAATCTGGCCGTGCACTTCAAGCTGGGCCGCGAGAATTCCGTGGCCTGGGTGACCACGCTGGACAAGGGCAAGGCCGTGGCCGGCGCCAAGGTGCAGGTCTCCGACTGCCGAGGCCAGGCGATTGCCGCGGCCGTCACCGACGAGCAGGGTGTCGCGAACTTCGACGGCCTCAATCCCAATCCCTCGTCCTGCAGCGGCGAGGACGGCTACTACCGCAGCGGTTCCTATTTCGTGAGCGCCCGGAGCAATACCAGCGCCGGCGAGGAGCTGGCCTTTGTCTGGAGCAACTGGAACAAGGGCATAGAGTCCTGGCGCTTCAACGTGCCCACCAGCTCCGGCGGCATGCGTGACGAGGTCGCGCATACGGTGTTCGACCGCATGCTGTTCCGCGCCGGCGAAACCGTATCCATGCGCCACTACATTCGCGGCCTGATGGGGCCGGGCAAGCACTCCAACGGTTTTGCCCTGCCTTCCGCCTATCCGGACCGGCTGATCATCACCCATCTGGGCAGCGGTCAGCGCTATACGCAGCCCATCAACTGGAACATAGAGACCACCAGCGCCGCCAACGAGTTTGCGCTGCCCAAGAGCGCCAAGCTCGGCGAGTACCTGGTGGAGCTCGGCTATGAGAATGGGAACCATGGCCGCTCCAGCTTCAACACTGGCATCTTTCGCGTCGAGGAGTTCCGCCTGCCCGTGATGGAGGGCCGTGTGGGCCCGGCGGGCAAGGACGCGCTCTACAACGTCACCAGCGTGCCGGCCGAGGTGCAGATCAACTATGTCTCGGGCGGTGCGGCCGCGAATCTGCCGGTCAAGGTGTCGGCCCTGCTGCGCGCCAAGTCGCTGGCCTTCCAGGGCTGGGACGGCTTCAGCTTCAATCCGCCGCGCAGCGCCCAGGACCTGGGCCATAGCGACGACGAGGAAAGCACGGCCAGCGACGACACCAAGGTGGTGGCCGACAAGCTGCCCGTGACGCTGGACAAGAACGGTCTGGGCAAGGTCACGATAGACAAGCTGCCCAAGTCCAGCGAGCCGCGCGAGCTGCTGATGGAAGCCACTTATGCCGACCCCAACGGCGAGGTCCAGACCCTGCGCGGCACGCGCACGCTCTGGCCCGCGGCCGTGGTGGCCGGCGTGCGCTCCGAAAACTGGATCTCGGTGGACCGCAAGCTGCGCTTCCAGGCGCTGGCGCTGGATACCGCGGGCAAGGCCCTGGCCGGCGTGCCCGTCAAGGTCGAGGCCGTGGCGCGTATCACCACCTCCAGCCGCAAGCGCCTGGTCGGCGGCTTCTACAGCTACGACAACCAGACCGCACTCAAATCCCTGGGTACGGTCTGCTCCGGCACCAGCGACAGCCATGGCATGGTCCAGTGCGAGGCCCAGCTGTCCCAGCCCGGCGAGGTGGAAATCATCGTCAGGGCCTCGGACAAGGAAGGCCGCAGTTCCCAGGCCGCGACCTCGGTGTGGGTGACGGGCCAGGGCGAGCTCTGGTTCGGCGGCGAAGACCATGACCGCATGGACGTGCTGGCAGAGCGCAAAAGCTACGAGCCCGGCGAGACCGCGCGCTTCCAGGTGCGCATGCCGTTCCGCCGCGCCACGGCCCTGGTCGCCGTCGAGCGCGAAGGCGTGGTGAGCACGCGGGTGGTGGAGCTCTCCGGCGAGAACCCCACGGTGGAACTCAAGGTGGAGGACAACTGGGGCCCGAATGTCTATGTGAGCGTGCTGGCGCTGCGCGGCCGCCTCATGGAAGTGCCCTGGTACAGCTTCTTCACCTGGGGCTTCAAGTCCCCGCTGGAGTGGTGGCGCGCATTCTGGAGCGACGGCAAGGAGTTCATTGCCCCGACCTCCATGGTGGACCTGTCCAAGCCGGCCTTCCGCTTCGGCATGTCCGAGATCCGCGTGGGCCTCAAGAACCACACCATCGACGTGAAACTG
>JAFAIY010000277.1 GCA_019236485.1 Comamonas sp.
CTCTCGCGCGTCATCGGCTATGCCGTGGACTCCTTTCTGCGCCGCAACGACGAGCAGAACTCCGGCCCCGGCATCGGCTACATGATCACCACCCTGGTGCTGGACATCCTGCTGGGCTTTGTGGCCTCCATGATCGTGGCCTGGTTCTCGCGCCAGCGCGAGTTCCGTGCCGATGCCGGTGCGGCCCAGCTCATGGGTAACCGCCAGCCCATGGTGAATGCGCTGGCCCGTCTGGGCGGCATGCATCCCGGCGAGCTGCCGAAGAGCGTGGCGGCCATGGGCATCGCCGGCGGTATCGGCAAGCTGTTCTCCACGCACCCTCCCATCGAAGAGCGCATTGCAGCGCTGCAGAACGCCCGCTGAAAGCGCTGACCTGTAAGCGGCTGCGGTCCGTCTTTACCCCTGCTTCACAAGCCCCTGTCAACAACCGGCAGGGGCTTTTGCGTTGTATAGGCGAGTGATTCAGGAGATGCCATGAAAATCTTTAAAACTGCTTTTGGCCCTCGCTGGCTGCCCGCTGCCGCGCTGGCCGCCGCCTGTGCGGCGCTGACGGGCTGCGTGGTCGCCCCGGCCTATCCGGCCTATGGCGGCGATGTGGTCTATGCGCCCATGGCGCCGCCTCCGCTGCAGGCCGAGGTCATCCCCGTGGCCCCGTCGCCGGCCTATGTCTGGATCGGCGGCTCCTGGGGCTGGGGCGGTGGACGTTACAACTGGCATCCGGGCCGCTGGGCCATGCCGCCGCGTGCCGACTATGGCTGGCATGCGGGCGGTTGGTCGCATGGCCCGCGTGGCTGGCAGGGCTATGGCGGTCACTGGGGACCGCGGCGCTGGTGATACACAGGTGACAGCCAGGGCGGCCGGCTTCGGGCTGGCCCGCTAGGCGTGGCCTGGCCGGGGCGCTACATTGTCTGCAGGAGGTGTGCCGTGAATCCTGCACTCGTCAGCCGCCGCGATGGCGCGGTTCTCATTCTTTCCAACAACAATCAGGCGGCGCGCAACGCGCTGTCGCCCGACTACTACCATGCGGTCATGGACGGCCTGCGCGAAGCCGCGGCCGACCCGTCGCTGGCGGCCGTGATCCTCACGGGCGAGGGCGGGCATTTCTGTGCCGGCGGCGATCTGCGCCAGCTGGCCACACGCCGTGAATTGCCCGTCGCGCAGCGGCGCGAGCGTCTGGAGGACCTGAACCGCTTCATCCGCGCCATCCGCGACTGCCCCAAGCCGGTGATCGCGGCCGTGGAGGGCGCGGCCGCGGGGGCCGGGCTGTCCCTGGCCATGGCCTGCGATATGCTGGTCGCGGCCAGGAATGCGGTGTTTTCCGTGGCCTATGTGAAGGTCGGCCTGACCCCGGACGGCGGCGCCACGGCTTTTCTGTCCGAGTTCGTCTCGCGCCAGGTCCTGACCGAGCTATGTCTTACTGGCGAGCGTGTAAGCGGCGAGCGCATGCACCAGTTGGGTTGCGTCAATCGCCTGACCGAGGCCGGCGAGGCTTTGTCCGCGGCCCTGGAGCTGGCAAGGCAGCTGTCCACAGGCCCGGCACAGGCCATGGCCCGCATCAAGACTCTGTGCCATGCGGCGCAGCACCAGACATTGCAGCAGCAGCTGGAGCTGGAGGCCGACTATATGGTGGAGGCCCAGGGCGGCGAGGAATCCCGCGAAGGGATTGGCGCTTTTCTGGAAAAGCGTCAGCCCGACTTTGCCGGACTGAGGCGGGTTATTGCACCGTGTAATTGAGCTGGAACATCAGGCCGGAATTGCCCAGCACATTGAGCTGGCCGCCCCAGTTCTTGTTGAAGTTATAGCCGATGGCGGGAATGGCCGTGATGCCCCAGCCATGCGTATTGTTCAGCGGGATCTTCTTGTTGTACGGATACTTGTAGCCGTGGATCACGCCCGCCGTCAGCTTGAAGTACAGATCGGGAAGGCTGTCGAACGGTTTGAACTGCCAGCCGTAGTAAGCATATTGGCTGGGCTGGCCGAAGGAGTTGCTGAAATACGCAAAACCGGCGATGTGACGCTCATCCAGGGCTTTTTCCGCCTGAATCAGCCACACATAGGAATGCTTTTGCTCGTCGGGCTCCCAGTCGTTCTCCTTCTTGGCGTCGGAGAAATGCAGCGTATAGGGCGAGTAGCCAAAAGTCCAGCCGGACAGCGCCGAGCGAGCGGTATCGCCATCGGGCGTTGCCACGGGTGCAGAGTTTTGGGCATGAGCGCAGGTACAGAGGACAAGGCCTGCGGCCACCTGCGAAAGCGTGATGGAGCGGGAAAAAAGCATAGGGCGAATTGTGCAGGATCGAGCCGGCGCCGTGGAAATTGTTGGATGAGTGCGACGTTCGCAGATGTATTAGGCATTTCCTGACATTTACAACTGCCGCTCATCAAGCATGACTTTATAGGTCGGCGCTCAGGCTTTTCTGCGGCCATGTTCGTCCGCATCCACGCGCCAGCGTCGCCGCGGTGCGCGCAGCCTGTGGCGCTCGCGGTAGTCGCTGGGCGTCATGCCCGTGTGGCGCATGAAGATACGCCTGAAGGCTGCGGGATCGGCATAGCCGCAGGCCTGGGCAATCGAGGGAATGCTTTCCAGAGTGATCTCCAGTAGCACGCGCGCTCGTGCGCAGCGCAGGCCGTGCAGATGGTCCAGGGGGCTGTGGCCCAGCTCCTGCTGGAAATGCCGCAGCAGCGTGCGCGGGCTGACCGAGACCGCGTCGGCCAGGGCCCGCAGGTCATAGGGCTGCTCCACACGGGCTTCAAGCCTGGCAATGGCATGGGCCAGGGTGCTGGCGCGGGTGGCCGGCAGTTGCTGGTCCTGCGAGGCCGCCTGGGCCGCGCTTTCGCGCAGTGTATCGGGCTGGAGCACGGCGCCCAGGGCTGCGGCCAGATCGTCGCCAAACGCCATGCGCGTGAGTGCCAGCGCCATGGGCAGCAGCGCTTCGAGGTGGGAGGCGCTGAGCCAGCAGCCGTCCTGGACCAGCGGTCGGCCCTGGGCAATGGCGATATCGGGGAAGTCCAGGCCGAAGCCGCCCGTATAGAACCAGGGCAGGGCCGTACTCAGCCCCTGGCAGCGGCCGCTGCCGGCCGCAAACCAGGCGGCGCTGCCCAGAGTGCAGACTTGCAGGCCCTGGTCGAAGGCAGCCGCGGTGCGCTGCACCAGAGGCTTGTTGGCGGCCACGATCTCGCGGATGGCGGGAATGTCGGCGCAGTGCAGCGAACTCAGAAAAATTGCGCGCACCGGGCCGGCAACGGCAGCGCCTTCTCCTCCATGGGGCATAAGCTCTCCCAGGTCGCGGCCCCGGCCGTCCACCCAGCGCCAGCCGAAGCGCGGCCCATGGCGGCCATGGCGCAGGCCGGCCAGCAGATTGGCGCTGCGCAGCATCTCCACCAGATGCAGGGCGTGGCCGATGGCGCTTTCGGCGAGACAGGGCAGCTCGATGACGAAGTTGGCGGACATGGCGATTTCGGCGTGGTGATTGGCGATTTTGCCTCGCCTGAAGGCCGGACTCCGCTTTTAGCATGGTGCTTCAAGCACTAGAAAACGGAGACATATATGCAGCCACGCCTTCGCCCCCTCGCCCTTGCCGCTTCCATGCTGGGCTGCGGCCTGAGTTTTGCGGCCAGCAACCAGGGGCTCGATGCCCAGGGGCTGTCGGCTCTGGACGCGGCCATCGCACCGCTGGCGCCCAAGATGGTCGAGTGGCGCCGCGACATCCATGCACATCCCGAGCTCTCGGGCCAGGAAAGGCGCACGGCCATGCTGGTGGCCGAGCATCTGCGGCGCCTGGGCATGGAGGTGCAGACGGGCGTGGGCGGCTATGGCGTGGTGGGCACGCTGCGCGGCGGGCTGCCGGGGCCGGTGGTGGCGCTGCGCGCCGACATGGATGCCTTGCCCGTGGCCGAAAAGACCGGCCTGCCGTTTGCCTCCAAGGCCAAGGCTCAATACATGGGCAAGGAGGTATCCGTCATGCATGCCTGCGGCCACGACGCCCATGTGGCCATGCTCATGGGTGCGGCCCAGGCACTGGCCGGCATGAAAGCCAAGCTGCCGGGCAGCGTGAAATTCATCTTCCAGCCCGAGGAAGAGGGCGCTCCCATAGAGGCCGACGCCAGCGGCCATGTGCCCAGCTTCGGTGCCAAGGCCATGGTGGAGGCGGGCGCGCTCAAGGACGTGCAGGCCATCTACGGTCTGCACATCACGGCCAATCTGCCGCCGGGCGTGGTGGGCTACCGTGTCGGCCCGCTGATGGCCGGAGCCGACAACGTCACCATCCAGGTCGAGGGCCGCGGCGGCCATGGCTCCTCGCCCTGGAATGCCGTGGACCCCGTGGTGGCCGCGACCCAGGTCGTGGCCGGACTGCAGACCGTCATCAGCCGCCAGCTCGACATCAGCAAGGAGCCCGCGGTGCTGACCATAGGTGCCATCAACGGCGGCACGCGCTACAACATCATTCCCGACAGCGTGGAGATGCTGGGCACGCTGCGTACCTTTGACGAGGGCATGCGCGAGGATGCGCACAAGCGCATCGCGGCCACGGCCGAGCATATTGCCGCGGCCAGCGGCGCCAAGGCCAAGGTGCGCTTCGGCCCGGTCAGCTACCCGGTCACGGCAAACCCCGTGGAGCTGACCGAGGCTTCGCTGCCAGCGCTCAAGCTGGCCATGGGCGGCAAGGTGATGGTGATTCCCAAGGTCAGCGGATCCGAGGACTTCTCGGAGTTCCAGAAGCAGGTGCCGGGCTTCTTCTATTTCCTGGGCGCCACGCCCGAAGGCAAGGACTTCACGACCGCAGCTTCCAACCATTCTGCGCTGTTCGACATCGACGAAAAACAGCTGCCCGTGGGCGCGCGCTCGCTGGCCGCATTGGCGCTCGATTATCTGCAGCGCAATCCGCGCTGATGTGAAAACGGCATGGCTTTGAGGCCATGCCGTCGATCAGGCCTGGGCGGGCCGCGTCAGGCTGCGCCGCCCGAGCCGCGCACGCCCGAGGATGGGATCTCCAGGCCCAGGATGGCGCAGGCCACGGCTTCGCCGACCTTGATGCCGTCCACGCCGGCCGACAGAATGCCGCCCGCATAGCTCGCGCCTTCACCCGCAGGATAGAGCCCTCGCGTGTTCTCGCTCTGGAAGTCCGCGCCGCGGCCTATCTTCACGGGCGAGGAGGTGCGGGTTTCCACACCGGTCAGCACAGCGTCCCGCATGTCGTAGCCGCGGATCTTCTTGCCAAAGGCCGGCAGAGCCTCGCGCATGGCCTCGATCGCATAGCCGGGCAGGGCCTGGTGCAGATCGCCGAGGTTGATGCCGGGCTTGTACGAAGGCTGGACCGCGCCGAATTCCGTGGACGGCTTGCCGGCCACGAAGTCGCCGACGAGCTGGCCGGGCGCGCTGTAGTTGCGGCCGCCCAGCACATAGGCCCGGGATTCCAGCTGGCGCTGGA
>JAFAIY010000366.1 GCA_019236485.1 Comamonas sp.
CCTCTGGGGCCAGGTGCGCGACAGCGTGCAGCAAAGCCAGGCCCTGGCCCAGGTCAGCGCGGCAACCCTGGCCAATGCCACGCTCTCCGCACAGATAGCGCTGGCCACGGCCGTGGTGGAGCTGCGCGTCGCGGACGAGAACGCCAGACTGCTCCAGCGCGCCGTGGACGGCTACCGCGAGAGCCTGCGCGTGGTCACGGACCAGAACACCGCGGGCACCATCCCGCCCTCCAACCTCTATGCGGCGCGCGCGCTGCTGGAGACCACCCAGGCCAATCTCGTGGCTGTCGGCGTGGCACGCGCCCAGTATGCTCATGCAATCGCGGTGCTGGTGGGCAAGACGCCCGAGGAGCTGCAGATCGCGCCCGCGGCGACCATGCCCGAGCTGCCCGGCGTGCCCCTGGGCCTGCCCTCCACGCTGCTGCAGCGCCGCCCCGACATCGCGGCCGCCGAGCGCCAGATGGCCGCGGACAATGCGGCCATAGGCGTCGCGCATGCGGCCTTCTTCCCCTCGCTCACGCTCTCGGCGACCAGCGGCTTCGCGGGCGCTCTCGGCGCCAGCAACCTGATCTGGTCGCTGGGCGCGTCGCTGGCGGGCACCATCTTCGATGGCGGCGCGCGCAGCGCCCAGCTTGCCGAGGCCCGCGCACAATACCAGGCATCGGTGGCCAGCTACCGCGGCGCCGTGCTCACGGCGCTGCAGGACGTGGAGAACGATCTGGCGGCGCTGCGCATCCTCGAGCAGCAGCACCAGGCGCTCGATGCGGCGGTGGAGGACGCCACACAGAGCGCGCTGATCGCCTTCAACGAGTACCAGGCCGGCACGGTGGACTACACCACGCTGGCCACGGCCCAGGCCACGCAGATCAGCAATCAGCAGTCGCAGCTCAATGTGCGGCTGCAGCAGCTGCTGAACACGGTGACGCTGATCGGCGATCTGGGCGGCGGCTTCGAGGCCGGCCAGCTCGATGCGCCGCCGGCGCCGCGCTGAGGCCCGCCGCCGCATGCCCTGTCATCCCCCCGGGCCATGCGCTTTCGCCGACAATGCGCGGTTGCCCCGCGCCCAACTGCTGCACCCTATGTCCTTCGATTCCCTGGGCCTGTCTCCGACGCTGGCCACCTCCGCCCTAGACCTGGGCCTTGCCGACCCCACGCCGATTCAGTCCCAGGCCATTCCCGCCGTGCTGGCCGGGCGTGACCTCTGGGCCTGCGCACCCACGGGCTCGGGCAAGACTCTGGCCTATCTGCTGCCGCTGCTGCAGCGCTGGCTGGCCCCATCCGCCAAACGCGGCCACACAGGCTTTGTGCGCCCGCTGACCACCCTCATCCTCGTGCCCACGCGCGAGCTGGCCCTGCAGGTGCATGAAAGCCTCAGCGACCTCGGCCGCAGCCTGCGCGATCAGCCGCGCAGCCGCGTGGTCTATGGCGGCGTGTCCATCAACCCGCAGATGATGCAGCTGCGCGGCAGCGCCGACTTTCTGGTGGCCACGCCGGGCCGCCTGCTCGATCTGGTCGAGCACAACGCCGTGCGGCTCAATACCGTGCAGCAGCTGGTGCTGGACGAGGCCGACCGTCTGCTGGACCAGGGCTTTGCCGAAGAGCTGAACCGCGTGCTGGCACTGCTGCCCTCCAGGCGCCAGACCCTGCTGTTCTCGGCCACTTTTCCTCAGAACGTGGAAGCGCTGGCCGGCAGGCTGCTGCAGGATCCGGTACGCGTGCAGGTGGACGCCGACCAGGACGCCGAACATTCGGCCAGCCCCGAAAACATCAGCCAGCGCGCGATTGCCGTGGACGGCACGCGCCGTACCCAGCTGCTGCGCCAGCTGCTGAAGCAGGACGAAGCCCAGCCCGAATGGGAACGCGCCCTGGTCTTTGTGGCCAAGCGCCATACGGCCGAGATGCTGGCCGACAAGCTCTACAAGGCCGGCATCTATGCCACCACCTTCCACGGCGATATGAGCCAGGGTGCACGCAATGAGGTGCTCCAGCAATTCAAGGCCAAGCGCTGGCAGTTGCTGATCACCACCGACCTGGCCGCACGCGGCATCGACATCGCCCAGCTGCCCGCGGTCATCAACTATGACCTGCCGCGCTCGCCCGCCGACTATATTCACCGCATCGGCCGCACAGGCCGCGCCGGTCATGCGGGTGTCGCTATCACTTTCGTTGCACCGGCCGACAATGCGCACTGGCAGCTGATCTGCAAGCGCAACCAGCTCGATATCGCGCTGGAGCAGATTGCCGGCTTCGAGCCCACCGAGACCCCGCCGCCACCGCCCGTTGCCCAGGACGGCAACGGCGGCATCAAGGGCCGCCGGCCCAGCAAAAAAGACAAGCTGCGCGCTGCCGGACTGTTGCCGGCCAAGCCTGCACAGGACTGAGGCCGCCGCGCCAGCCTGGAACTGCGGCAGCCAAAACCGGACGCCGATCGGCAGATCGGGCCGCCCCTGCAAGCCGGGATAGCCCAGTTGCTCTGGCAGGCCTCAAAACCTGCCTACCATTGGCATATGCCTCGCCAGAACACCAGTCCCGCAGATTTTCCGCCAGCCATCCTCGCGCAGATCGAGCAGCTTGCCCACAGCATCGTGGCCCAGCGCAAACGCCTTGGCGAGACTCAGGCCCAGTGGGCCGCCAGGCTCGGAATCTCCCAGCCCACCATGGCGCGTATAGAGCGCGGTGACCCGGCCGTGGCCATGGCGACCTATGTCTCCTGCCTGTGGCAGCTCAATCCCGCGCTGGATCTGACCCAGCTGCTGGCGCCGGCAACGCAAGCCGCAACCGCTTCCAATGCCATAGCGGTCAGCGCAGACGCCGCAAGGGCTAAAAGCAAAAATGGCGCCAAGCCCCGACCCGACCTGGGCATCAAGACCTCCATCACCGCAGAGCAGCAGGCGCAGATCGAACGCAATTTCGCCGCCGCCAAGGCCGCGCTGGATTTCTTCAAAAGCCCGCTGTTCTGATCCGCCGGCCTCAGTCCCCAAAGCGCTCGCGGTAGGCCACGGGCGTGATGCCCAGCTTTCTC
>JAFAIY010000377.1 GCA_019236485.1 Comamonas sp.
GCAGAAATCGGCCTCAAAGTGAATTCAAACCGATTCCTGCTTGGACACTCAAGGACGGGGGACCTTGATCTGCACCTTGAACTGCTTTTTCAGCTGTTCGTAATAGGCCATCACCTCGGCCATGGTCGCCCACTGCGTGAACTGCGATTTTTGCTGTTCGGCCACCTGAGCATCCACAGCGGGGCGCTCCGCGATGCGGTTGATCTTGATCACGGTATAGCCGGCAGCCCCCAGGTCCACCCCTTCCCAGGCAGGCAGGGTCTTGATAGAGGCGCGCAGCGCCGCGTCCAGCACCTCGCGCGGCAGATCCTTGGATTGATCGCGGCCGACCTCTACCGCGGCAGGCAGCTGGGCGACCTCGGGCTTGGCCTTCCACTCGGCCAGCTTGGCCTTGCCCTCTTCCTTGGCCAGCTCCGCCGACTTCTGGGCCGTGTAGAGCTGCTTGAGCTTGTCGCCGACTTCATTCATGGGCAAGGTGCGGGCCGGCGAGTACTGGACCACGCGCCCCGCTGCCAGGCTGTTGGGCGCCAGCTCGATGGCATCGGTATTGCGCTTGTGTTCCAGAGAATCGCTGGAGAACAAAGCCTCCAGGAAACGCGTATTGGCCAGAGCACCTTGAGCACCGGGGGCAGGTTGACGCGTCACATGCTCCACCTTGTGGATGGCGAGCTTGAACTTGTCCGCCACGGGCTGCAGGCTGTCCGACTGCTCGTACACGCCATTGGTGAACGCTTCCGCCACCTCGACAAACTTGCGCTGCGCCTGCTGCTGCTTGAGGTCAGCCTCCAGCTTGGGACGCATTTCTTCGAAGGTGGGCACCTTAGGCGCCTTGATGCCGGTCAACTGAATGATGTGGTAGCCGAAGTCGGATTCGATCACATCGCTGATGTCGCCCTCCTTCATCTTGAACACAGCCTCTTCGAAAGGCTTGACCATGGCGCCGCGGCCAAAGTAGCCCAGATCACCGCCGTTGGCCGCAGAGCCCGGATCCTGGGAGTTGGCCTTGGCCACTTGCGCGAAGCTCTTGGGGTCCTTGCGCACCTGAGCCAGCAATTCCTCGGCCTTGACCTTGGCCTTCTCACGTTCGGCTGCCGGAGCATCCTTGGGCGCATTGATCAGGATATGGCTGGCGCGACGTTCTTCGGGGCCCGCCAGGCGCGCAGAATTTTCCTTGTAATAGGTGCGCAGATCATCTTCGCTCAGCGTGATGCCGGACTGCACGGCAGCCAGATCCAGCTGCACATATTCTACGGTCGCTTCTTCGGGCTGCTTGAACAGACCGGTATGCGCATCGTAGTAGGCCTTGAGTTCGGCCTCGGTGGGCTGAACCTTGGCCGCGAACGCGCGCGCATCGAAGCTCGCAACCTGGATCTCGCGGCGCTGGTAGAGCGCATCCATGGCCTGCTTGAGCTGCGCGTCGGTGGCAAAGCCGGTGGTAGACACGCCGCTCAGCACCTGGTTCAGCGCCAGCTCATTGCGCAGATTGGCTTCAAAGCCCTCGGGCGTCATGCCTTGCGCGCCCACCAAAGCCTTGTAGGCCTGCGCATCCAGCGAGCCATCGGGCTTCTTCAGCGCCGCAATGGCGGGAATCTCGCGCAAGGTACGCACCAGCTGAGCATCCGTCGTGGTCAGATGCATCTTCTTAACCGCAGCGGCCAGCACGCGGTCGCGCACCAGCTTCTCCAGCGTCGCATAGCGGGCTTGCGGAGAGTCCAGCAGCTTGGCATCCATGGTCGGGTTCTGCGCGCGCAGGCGATCGCTCTCGGCCCGGTGCGCGTTGTCCCAGTCCTGTTGGGTGATGTCATGCCCATCCACACGCGCCACGGTCTTGCTGGACTCGGTGAAATAGTTCTGGTTGATCCCGACAAAAATGAAAGAGGGAATAATCAGCAAGAACAACAAGATCATGACGAACTTGGAATGCTTGCGGATGGATTCGAACATGGTCAATCTTTCTGCGGCAGCAAAAAACAAAGGCGAACTTGCGTTCGCCTTATCAACAATGGTGAAAGCCGTGCGACCCGAATGCGCCACCGACCGGGCCTCTACAGGGCATTGAAGCACTACAGAACTGCCATCCAACCTCCACCAACAGGGTTAGGCTAATCGCAGCCATTCTAACTGCGCACTCTTCCAATCCCGAGGACGCAGGGCAGTATGTTGTGCGGAAAACCCGTGGGCAGCGCAGCCGCATGCGTCGCGAGCCCAATGCAAAAAGGGCTTAGATTTCTCTAAGCCCTTTTCTAGTTCTTTGTGGTGGGTCCTGACGGTCTCGAACCGCCGACCTACTCCGTGTAAAGGAGCCGCTCTACCAACTGAGCTAAGGACCCCACGTCAAACTGTTTGTCAGTTCAAAGCATCTTTCAATGCTTTGCCCGGACGGAATTTTGGCACCTTAGCGGCCTTGATCTTGATGGTTTCGCCGGTACGGGGGTTGCGACCGGTACGGGCTGCACGCTTGCCGACGGCAAATGTGCCAAAACCAACAAGCGATACTGTACCACCTTTTTTCAGTGTCTTTTTCACTGCGTCGATCGTGGAATCCAGTGCACGCGCAGCAGCGGCCTTGGAAATGTCGGCGTTGTTAGCGATGTGCTCAATCAGTTCGGTTTTATTCACAAGATGCCTCTCGAGAAATAAGTGAATGGAATGTCTCTGTGGACGCAAATCTTGCGCAACCAGAAACCAGACGCGACGGATACGGATCCAGCCGATCGACCCGAACGCCATGCATTCGCGCCGACCTCAAGCTGCTGACATCCAGGTGTCAATTCGCGCTGCGCATCACAGCGACAGAGCCAGATTCTATGCGGTTTTCACGCGGGTTTAGGCCTTGGCGTTGGCTTTTTTAAACGCTGGCGATGTGCCGACTTCACGGATTGACAAGGATTCACAAAGCCTTCGGTACCCAGCGCACGATTTCTCTGAACTCGTACCCCCACCCCACAAAAGCAAAAAGCGCTTGATAGACAAGCGCTTTGCAGATTCCCATCGATATGCCGCTCAAAGCCTGGCGCGGATTTCCGGCAGCGCTTTCTGCAGGTAGTAGATCATGGACCACACCGTGAGCACTGCGGCGACCCAGATCAGCCAATGCCCCCAGACGCCGGTATCGATCACGCCGAACAGCACTTTGTCGTAGAGCAGAAAGGGAATCGCCACCATCTGCGCCATCGTCTTGAGCTTGCCTATCATGTGCACGGCCACGCTCTTGCTGGCACCGATATGGGCCATCCACTCGCGCAGCGCCGAGATGGCGATCTCACGGCCGATGATGATCAGGGCCACAAACACATCGGCGCGCTGCAGGTGCACCAGCACCAGCAGCGAAGCGCAGACCAGAAACTTGTCGGCCACCGGGTCCAGAAACGCGCCAAAAGCCGAAGTCTGTTTGAGCTTGCGGGCAAGATAGCCATCGAGCCAGTCCGTCGCTGCAAACACGATGAACATCAAGGTGGCAATCAGATTGCGCGTGGTCTGGTCCAGCGGCGCATAAAACACCCCGACGATGAGCGGAATCGCCACAATCCGCGTGCAGGTCAGCAAGGTGGGGATGGTCAAGAACATGAGCGTCATTGTGTCACGGGCCAAAGGCTCCAGCGCGCATAGAAGCCGGTTCAGTGCAAGGCACGGTAGATTTCGTCCGCCAGCGTGGCGGAAATGCCCTCGACCGTCATCAGATCCTCCACGCTGGCCTCGGCCACGCCGCGCACGCCGCCGAAGCGCTGCAGCAGCCGCGCGCGCTTCTTGGGTCCGACACCGGGAATCTCCTCGAGCTGGCCGCCACCCACGCGCACCTTGGCGCGCGCCGCGCGCATGCCGGTGATGGCAAAGCGGTGGGCCTCGTCGCGGATCTGGGCCACCAGCATCAGCGCCGCGGAGTCATGTCCCAGATAAACCTTGTCGCGCCCGTCGGCAAAGACCAGTTCCTCCAGACCGACCTTGCGGCCCTCGCCTTTTTCCACGCCGACGATGCGCGAAATGTCCAGCCCGAGTTCGGTGAACACCTCGCGCGCCATGCTGACCTGGCCCTTGCCACCATCGACCAGCACCAGATCGGGCAGATGCGGCTGCTTGCCGGTCAGCTCGGCGCCGCCCGCCTCGCGCTGGGCCTCGGCCACGGGCTTGTAGCGGCGCATGAGCACCTGACGCATGGCCGCATAGTCGTCGCCACCCGTGATGCCCTCGATATTGAAACGGCGGTACTCGCCGCTCTGCATCTTGTGGTGGTGGAACACCACGCAGGAGGCCTGGGTGCTCTCGCCGCTGGTGTGCGAGATGTCGAAGCACTCGATGCTCAGCTTGTCCAGGCTCTCCTCGGGCAGGTCCAGTGCCTCGGCCAGGGCACGGGTGCGCGCCTGTTGCGAGCCCTCCTCGGCCAGCAGGCGCGCGAGCTGGATGTCGGCATTTTTCTGCGCCATCTCCAGCCAGATGCGGCGCTGCTCGCGCGGCTGCTGCACCACGCCGATGCGGATTCCAGTCTGCTCGATCAGCAGCTCCACCAGCTTTTTGTCCACCGCATGGCTGACGATCAGCGTGGGCGGTATGGCCACACCCACATAGTGTTGGGCGATGAAGGCGTCCAGCACCAGCTCCTCCACGGGGCGGGCGGCGGCCGCCGCGTCGAGCTCTTGCTCGCTAGAGAACACCGAGGCCGCATCACCGAGATTGACGGGGAAATACGGCCGGTCGCCCAGATGGCGGCCGCCGCGCACCATGGCCAGGTTCACACAGGCACGACCGCCCTGGACCTTGACGGCCAGAATGTCCACGTCCTTGTCGTCGGCCGTTTCTATCGCCTGCTGGTGCAGCACGCGCGACAGGGCCGTGATCTGGTTGCGCACCTCGGCCGCTTTCTCGTACTCGAGCTTTTCGGCATGCTCCATCATGCGTGCCTCGAGCTGCCGCATCAGCTCCTGGGTTTCGCCGCGCAGCATGGCTTCGGCATTGCCCACATCGAGCGCATAGGCCTCGGGCGAGATCAGGCCCACGCAGGGCCCGGTGCAGCGCTTGATCTGGTAGAGCAGGCAGGGGCGGCTGCGGTTGGCGAACACCGTGTCCTCGCAAGTGCGCAGGCGAAACACCTTCTGCAGCAGCTGCATGCTCTCCTTCACGGCCCAGGCGCTGGGATAGGGGCCGAAATAGCGATGCTTTTTATCCACGGAGCCGCGGTAATAAGCCATGCGCGGAAAGAGCTGGAAGACTGGTTCCCCATTCTTGCCGTCGCGCTGCGACACCCCGGTGATCTTGAGATAGGGATAGCTTTTGTCATCCCGGAACAAGATGTTGTACTTGGGGTGTAGAGTCTTGATCAGATTGTTTTCCAGCAGCAGCGCCTCGGCCTCGGAGCGCACCACCGTGGTCTCCATGCGCGCGATCTTGCTGACCATATGGCCTATGCGCGTGCCGCCATGGTCTTTCTGGAAATAGCTGGAGACGCGGCGCTTGAGGTTGATGGCCTTGCCCACATAGAGCAAGACTCCCTCGGCATCGAAGTAGCGGTACACACCTGGCAGCGGCGGCAGCGCCGCCACCTGGGCCAGCAATTCATCGGAGTGCGTGGAAGACATGGCCACTATTGTCGGCGCATGTGAGCACCCCGCGACGCAGCGCGTCATCCAATGGCCTCATGCTTCCATAAAAATAGCTGCCTGCGCTTGATAGATAAGCGCCGCAGGCGTTTTAGATGAAAAAGGCCCGGACTGCCAGGGCCTTGGGTCAGGCGAGATACGCCGCTTACTCGGCTTCGATCTTGGAGGACTTCACCACCTGGGCCCAGTTTGCGTATTCGGTCTTGACCATGGCACCCAGCTGCTGCGGGTTCATATAGTCCGCCGCAGCGCCCTGCTCCTCGGCTTTCTTCCTGAAGGCCGGGTCTTCCACCACCTTCTTCAGGTCGGCAGCCAGCTTGTCGATCACGGGCTGGGGCGCGGCCTTGGGCGCGAACACCGCAAACCACGAGGTGGCGTTCACCCCGGGATAGCCGGCTTCGGCCGTGGTCGGCACCTGGGGCAGGCTGGGCAGGCGCTGCTTGCCCGTCACGGCCAGCACGCGCAACTTGCCGCTTTGCACATGGGGCATGAACGGCGGCGCGGTGCCAAAGGTCAGGTCCACCTGGCCGCCCAGCAGATCCTGCAGCGCGGGGCCCGTGCCCTTGTAGGGAACGTGCACCATCTTCACGCCGGCCTGCTGCTCCAGCATGGCGCCCGTCACATGCTGCAGCGAGCCATTGCCCGAAGAGGCGTAGTTGAGCTTGCCCGGGTGGGCCTTGGCGTAGCCGACCAGCTCGGCCAGCGTCTTCACCGGCAGTTCGGCGCGCACCACGATGATCTGCGGCGCCGAGAGCACATTGGCCACAGGCGCGAAATCGCCCTGCTCCCAGCTCTTGGCCTTGACCAGATGGGGCGAGATCACGTGGTAGCCCGAGTACTGCATGAGCAGCGTGTAGCCGTCGGGCTCGGACCGCTTGACCAGATTGGCGGCAATGGCGCCGTTGCCGCCGCCCTTGTTGTCCACCACCACGGACTGGCCCAGCACCGGGGCCA
>JAFAIY010000536.1 GCA_019236485.1 Comamonas sp.
GCGACTGCTGGTGGGCGTGGGCACCGGCACATACTGCATCCAGGCTGCGGCCGTATTCCAAGGGTCGGACACCGAGGGGTTGTTGTTGAATGAGACTCCGACGATGAGGTCGCGCGATGGACTGATAAATCGGTCCGCGTAGCGCACGTCCATGTTGTCGGCGTGGGAGTGGCCGTGAAAGCGGCCGTCGGGCCCCTGGGTTGCATAAGGGTCATAGGTGATCTGAGCCAGGGCTCCCAGGTTGTCGGTGATCTTTCCTCCGAGAAACAAGCTGCCTGTTGCAAAAATGGTCTTGCCGTTCCTTTGGAAGTCGGCAGCTGGGTCGTCACTCTTGGATCTGTTCGCCACGCGTGAGTTCGAGACCACTCCCATGACCGACAGCGGCACCGTTCTTTCGCCCATGGTGTAGCCCGTCAGCTTGAATAGACGCCCATGAGCCGTGAGTTCGGGAAACTGCCCGCCGGCATGACATGCCATGCAGTTCTGTCCCGTCTGGCGGGCGAACAGTGGTATGGCTTCGGCCATCTGAGGCAACAGGAGCAGCGTCAGAGCAGCCCACAGAGCACAACACCTGCCGTCGGCAGCGATGCGGGCCCACACAGAGTTGAACGGGAGAGCCATGGATGCAACATCCTTTCCCGATTGGGGTGGAGAACCCCAGAGCTTGATCAAAAGTACATTCGATTCAGATCCCATCAAATAGTTACATATCAGGTGCGCGGGACACCCGAGTAGCAACCCTAGGCTTTAGGCATGCCCGTCAAATGCGCACATCACGATAGATGTGCACGGGGAACTATCGCGGAGTGATTGCCTGCCAAGATCTTGCAGAAATCCGCCAGCGACCCGCCGCTGTTGTTGGCGAAGGCGCAAGCACGGTTGGCGACCTTGTCAGGTTTGCTTGAGAGACGAGGCGCTGGAGAAAGCGTGCCTCAGCAGCAGATGCTGCTTGCGCGAGCCGTTGGTGAACGGGCTCGATTAATGTTTGGCCAGAACAGGGCGGTGCACCAGCACCGGAATATTGCTGCTGGTCAGCACCTTTTGGGTTTCGCTGCCCAGCAAAATACCGGTGATGCCCTTGTGGCCGTGGGAAGCCATGCAGATCAGGTCGCAGTGGCTGTCCCTTGCTTCCTTGACGATGGCCTCGCTGATCGAGGGACTGGTCACGCGTACGGTCTTGCACTGCACGCCAGCATCTTGGGCCAAATCCAGGGCGAACTGCAAAATGACATCGGCCTCTGCCTGAGCGCTTTTTTCGAACTCCGTCAGGTCATAGGCAATCAGCGTCCGCGCCCCGTAGACCATGGCGCGATAGTCCGGCATCACGAACAGCGCTGTTACCTGGGCGCCTTGCTCCTTGGCCAGCTGGATTCCCGTGCGGACCGCGGCCTCCGAGAGTTTCGAGCCGTCTGTGGGAATAAGCAGGTGTTTGAACATGGGCAGAGCTTTCCTGTGCTTGATTGATCCGAGAAAAAAAGGCTGCCAGCGTCTCCTGAATGAACGCCAGCAGCTGCCAAAGGCTGACTTGGGGGGGGCTCCTATACCAAGGCCAGACGGTACACCAGCACGGGGATGTGGCTGTGGCTCAGCACCTTCTGGGTTTCACTGCCCAGCAGTACGCTGCTAATACCCTTGCGCCCGTGGGAGGCCATGCAGATCAGGTCACAAGCATTGCTCTGCGCCTGCTTGATGATCGCTTCATAGGGGGAAATATTGATCACCTTGACGGTCCTGCAAGGCACGCCTTCCTGCTGTGCAAGCTGTTCGATGAACTGCAATGAGGTGTCTGCTGCTGTGTGGGCACTTCGCTCCAGCTCTTGATAGGCATTGAAGCTCAGCATGCCTTCCGTTCCATAGATCACGGGGTAGTCCTGCATTACATACAGACCCGTGACCAGGGCACCTTGCTCCTTGGCCAACCGGATGCCCGCGCAGACTGCTGCCTCCGAGAGCTCCGAGCCGTCCGTGGGAATAAGCAGATGTTTGAACATGTTCAGCTTCCTTGTTCGCTTGGATGAGGCGTCGCAGCCAAATCTATGTCAAGACTGGTGCCCGGGCAAGGAAAGGAAGCCGTGTCGCGGCCAAACTTTCTGCTTGATTGATCTGAAATAAGAAAGGCGGTCGAAGGCGCGGATGAACCCTGCCGCGAGTTGTCGCAGAGCTGGGTTGCAAAGCTGCGTACGCATGACCGACATGCATGAACTCAGCCGGTGGCAATCGACTGCCATTGGCGATGATTGCCCGCAGTTGAAAGGGTAGGCGCTTCAGCCTCCTGTTGGGTCAAGCTGGACAAGCAAGGGCATCTGTGGTCGATTCAGGCAAGAGGCATCAAACAAGGTGCTGCGGGCAGCACCTCGCGCATATGGGTTTGAAAAAGACCGGACGCTGCCGCGCCGGCCTGGGGGCGGCTTAGAGCCGCTAACACAACCCCTGATACGTCGTTGCTTCGCCTTGTCGTACTTCTGTACTGCCCGCGGCTTCGCGCCTCGTCTCAACCGCAAACCTTCGGTTTGCTGGGTCGTGTTAGCCGCTCTTAATTGCCTAGCTGCGGCAACGGCTGCAACTACGACACAAGCATCGTCGACGGCTAGCGAGCTCCTTTGCGGAAGACACTGGCTGACCAGGCAGGGAGATCTGGCAGGCAGCGAACGCTCCGACCACGATAGGCGACGTGATCGCGCAATTGGAGGCCCCAACGCGGGGCACTTCCCATCGTCCAATTGCCGCACAGAGAGCCTCTCTGGCGCCTTCCTGAGCCTTATCAGAGTCAGAGCTCAATCGCCCCACAACCACTCTCCTGGTCAGCAACACCGCCGCAGGCGGGAACTCCAGGCTCAACACGACCGCGACAAAAGAGCTCCTCCATCCCCGAGCGCT
>JAFAIY010000664.1 GCA_019236485.1 Comamonas sp.
TCTTCCAGTTCGAGCTTGCCTGCCTCGACCTTCGAGAAATCGAGGATGTCGTTGATGATCCCCAGCAGCGCCGTGCCGGCGCTGTGGATCTTCGCGACATAGTCGCGCTGCCTGGGCGACAGATCGGTTTTCTGGATCAGGTGCGCCATGCCGATGATGGCGTTCATGGGCGTACGGATCTCATGGCTCATATTGGCCAGGAACATGGATTTGGCCCGGGTGGCCTCCTCCGCGGTTTGTTTGGCAATGCGCAGGTGGTCGAGCAGCCGTTGCTGCTCGTGCGCCAGCTTTTCCAGATCCCGGGTGCGTTCGGCCACCTTGGCTTCCAGGCCCCGTGTGGCCTCCAGCAGCATCACGCGCATGTGCTCCTGGGCGCTGACCAGCTTGTCGATTTCACGGGTGTGGGTGGACAGCCGCACTGGCTCGTCGAGCTGCAGGCTACCGATGCGCTCGCTCTGCGCTGCCAGATGGTCCACCATGTCGGCGAACCGTTTGGAAAAGCGATGCGCGACCATGAACACCAGGCCTAGCACGGCCAGGATCATCAACCCCATGGCGGCGGCATGCCAGTTGGTGGTCAGGGTGAAATCGCTGCGGGGGCCGAGCGTTGCCACCAGCAGGTGCAGATCGCCGAACTGCAAAGGCCGGAATCTCGCGATCCAGGGTTCGGCGGCAACCTGAAAAAAAACCGGAGCGTTGGTGGGACTGGCTTGCGCGCGCCATGAGGACAGCGCGGCCGCCAGCTTGGTGGCGCCAGCTTGCTCCGGTGACTTGGACAGCCAGGCCGCAGGGCCGTTGTCGGGGGAGAGCGGCAGGAAGCGGGGAGGGGTCAGCAGCCTGGCATCGTGGGTGAGCAGGGCCGCGCTGCCGTTCGTGCCCACCTGGAGTTGAGAGGTGAAGCGGGTGAGATCCTGCAGCAGCAGGTCCAGGGCCGCGACCCACGATTCGCCGGTGGCCGGTTCGGCCCAGCGCAAGGTGGCGGTGATGCCGACGTCCTGGCGCTCGAAGAAGGGATAGGGCGCGGTCCAGTGGACCTGGTCCGCCGGCGCGGCCTGCGCCTCCTTGAACCAGGGCCGGGTGCGTGCGTCGTACAGGCGCTCGATCCGCTCCTCGCGCAAAAACCGGCCGTCATCGTCGTAGTGGAACCAGCGCTGCACGGCACCGTCCCGTGGAATGTTGGCGACGCGCACGATCCAGCGCGAGCCCTGGTCCGACTCGGGGTTGAGTTCGATATAGCGTCCCTGTCCGTCGGCGAAGATGGCGCCCGCGATCTGGCGCTGGGCTCTCAGGGCCGGGATGAGCAGCTTGGCAAAAGTATGAGGCTGCTCGGTGTCCAGCACTCCGCTGCGGCCCCACTCCCGCAGCGTGTCCAACTGCCTGGTGGCCGAGCCGAACAGCACGCTGACATCGTTGTCCACCTGCTCCGAGGCCTGCGCCATGGCCGTATTGGCCAGCTCCTTCTGTGCCGGGCGGGTGACGACGAGGTAATTGGCGCTGGCAAAGGCCGCGAAGGCCAGGACCACGATGCCGAGAATTCTGCGGAGCAGGTAGTCGTGGGTGGCCGGCCGGTCGCTGGCGCGAGCGGCGAGCTCCCTCAGCCGAACGAAGCTATCCGAGAACCCCATGCACTCCCCCTTGCTGTGGTCAGCTTATGTCATGGGGCATTCTGGCATGTGCTGCGGCCAGAGAAAACGCCAGGCCCGTCCAGGCGACACGGAACAGCTCCTTGCCCGACGGGACAAGGATTCCCGGGGGCTGGCGGCTCAGCCGTCAGACCTGCTCGGCCAGCAGCTCCTGCAGCGCCTTGACCTGCTGGCGCAGGCGTTCGTTCTCGGCTTCCAACTCGGTCACGCGGGCCTGCAGCTCTTCGGGCGAGGCGGCAGGGGCCGCGGCCTGCTCGTCGCCGGCTTCCGCCTCCTTGGCCGCCTTGGGCTTTTTCTTGGCATCGCGTACGCGCTTGGCGGCCTGCTTCAGGGCGTCGGCGCCTTCGGCGGCCACGGCCTGCTGCTCCTCCTCGGGCAGGGTCGCGACCACGGCCGCGGCGTTCAGCGAGAGCTCGCCGGACTTGACGGCGGCCACCACGGCGGGCGTGGCTTTTTCCTGGATGGTCTCGATCATCTTGACCTGGCCGGCCGAGAGGCGGGCCGCGCGGGCCAGGGCTTCGCGCGTGTCCAGGGCCTCGTCGGGCACCTTGGCCACGCTGGCCAGGGCCTGGGCAACCACGGGGTCCGTATCGCCTTCCCAGGGGGCTTCCTCAGCGGCGGGCTGGGCCGCCTTGGCGGCATTCACGGCAGCGGCTGCCGCGGCGCGGCGCTCGGCAATGATCTCGCGCTTGCGCAGAGCCAGCACGCCGCGCTGGAAGTCCGAGACGCTGCGGCGGCCCAGATGCTGGTCGATCATCCACAGGTGCACATCGTCCATGTTCTTGAACTGCGTGGCCTGCACGGTGTTGAACGGCAGGCCGTGCTTCTGGCAAATGCCGTAGCGGTTGTGACCGTCGATGAGCAGATCGCCCCAGACCACCAGAGAGTCGCGGCAGCCTTCGGCGAGGATGCTGCGCTCCAGCGATTCGTGCTCGTCCGGGGTCAGAGGGTCGATATAGGCCTTCAGGCCTTCGTCAATCTTCAGTTCCATGTGTGTTCTTCAAATTGAGGAGCTGCTTGC
>JAFAIY010000007.1 GCA_019236485.1 Comamonas sp.
CAGCGCCTCGGCCTCGTCCCACGATGCCTCCCACGCCACCAGCGGCTGTCGCGCATTCAAGGCACCAGCACTGACCAGCGACTGCGTCAAACGATTCCACCAATTGCTCATCACAAGCTCCTCTCATTCTTTCCACCAACCTCAAAAGCCGCCCTCAAAGTGAGAGACATCAAGCAAGGGCCGCCCCGCAGCGAAGATGTCGTCCCCCTCCGGGGGAAGCCGCGCAGCGGCTCAGGGGGTCCCATAGCTCGGATGCCAGCGCAGCCACCAGCGCTCCAGCGAGCGCGCAAACAGATCGGCCAGCTTGCCCAGCAGCGCGTAGAGCAGAATGCCCACCAGCACCACATCGGTCTGCAGGAACTCGCGCGCATTCATGGTCAGGTAGCCGATGCCGGCCTGGGCCGAGATGGTCTCGGCCACGATCAGAATCACCCACATCAGTCCCAGCGAAAAGCGCAGGCCCACGAGAATCGACGACAGCGCCCCGGGCAGCACGATGTCGCGATACAGCTGCCAGCGCGTGAGGCCGTAGCTCCTGCCCATCTCGATCAGGCCCGGGTCCACATTGCGGATGCCGTGGAAGGTGTTGAGATAGATGGGAAAGAACACCGAGATGCTGATCAGGAACAGCTTGGCCGACTCGTCGATGCCGAACCACAGGATGACCAGCGGAATCAGCGCCAGAGCGGGGATATTGCGCACCATCTGGATCGTGGAATCGAGCAGGGTCTCGGCCCAGCGCAGCGACCCTGTGAGCAGGCCCAGGGCCAGACCCAGGCTGCCGCCTATGGCCAGGCCCAGCAAGGCGCGGCCCGCGCTGACCTTGACATGGGTCCAGAGCTCGCCCGATTCGGCCAGGGCCCAGGCCGCACGCAGCACGTCCAGAGGCGCGGGCAGCACCCGGGTGGACAGCCAGCCATGGGCCGATGCGGCCTGCCAGATCGCGATCAGCGCCACGGGCAGCAGCCAGGGCAGCAGCCGCAGACCCACCTGCCGCGCGAACAGTTCCAGGCGCGGCGTGGCCGCAGCCGCCTGATCCGCGGGATCCAGGGCCAGGGTTTGAATTTCGTTCATGCTCACTCCTTCAGCTTTGCGAGACACGGACCGGATCGCGTGGTGCGGCGGCGCCCGGCGTGGCGACGCCCGGCGCGTACAGATTGGCCACGGTCTCGCCAAACGGGCCGCCGGGGTTACCCCCGCCCAGCTTCTGCTGCACGTTCACGGGCAGCAGCGGGAAGACCAGCTCCGCGAAGCGATAGGCCTCCTCCAGATGCGGGTAGCCCGAGAGCACAAAAGTGTCTATGCCCAGCTCCGCATATTCCTGGATGCGCTCGGCCACGGTCTGCGCGCTGCCCACCAGGGCCGTGCCCGCGCCGCCGCGCACCAGGCCCACGCCGGCCCAGAGATTGGGGCTGATTTCCAGATCCTTGCGGCTGCGCTTGGTGCCGCCCGCATGCAGCTGCGCCATGCGGCGCTGGCCTTCGGAGTCCATGCGTGCAAACGCGGCCTGGGCCTGGATCACGGTCTCGTCCTTGAGGCGGCTGATCAAGCGCTCGGCGTCAGCCCAGGCCTCCTCATCGGTCTCGCGCACGATCACATGCAGGCGGATGCCGAACTTGAGCCGTCGGCCATGGCGCTCGGCCTTGGCGCGCACATCGGCGATCTTCTTGGCGACTTCGGCCGGCGGCTCGCCCCAGGTGAGATAAGCGTCGACCTGCTCGGCCGCAAGCTCGTGGGCGGCGGGTGAGGAACCGCCGAAATACACGGGCGGATAAGGCTTTTGCAGGGGCGGGAACAGCAGCTTGGCCCCTTTGACCTGCAGATGCCGACCCTCGAAGTCCAGCGACTGGCCCTCATGGCTGCGCGCCAGAATCTCGCGCCAGATCTGAATGAACTCCGCCGATTGCTCGTAGCGCGTGGCATGGTCGAGGAACACGCCATCGCCCTCCAGCTCGGCCTGATCGCCGCCTGTGACCAGGTTGATCAGCAGACGTCCGCCCGAGAGGCGGTCGAAGCTGGCCGCCATGCGCGCAGCCAGGCTGGGCTGATGCAGTCCCGGGCGCACCGCCACCAGGAACTTGAGGCGCTTGGTGACAGGCAGCAGGCTGGAGGCCACCACCCAGGGATCCTCGCAGGAGCGGCCCGTGGGAATCAACACGCCTTCGTAACCCAGGCTGTCGGCCGCCACGGCCACCTGCTTGACATAGTCGTGGCTCAGCTGGCGTGCACCTTCGCTGCTGCCCAGGTAGCGGGCATCACCATGGGTGGGAATGAACCAGAAAATCTGCATGACGAAATCTCCTCAGAGCTTGGCTGCCGGCACCTGGGCAGGCGTGGCGGATTGGACAGAGCCGGCGTATTCGGCGGCCGAGGGCTGCCAGACGATGTCGGCCACCTTCACCTGACGCGGAATCACGCCGAGACGAAAAAACGCATCGGCCACACGCTGCTGATCGGCCACGATGGCCGGGCCGAGCAAGGTGGTCGGCGAACTGGGCCGGCGGCCTATGAAGCGGCTCACCACGCTCGCGTCGAGCCCGCTGAAGGCCGCCAGCAGCTGCACGGCCTCCTGGCGCGAGCTCTGCACCAGCTGGTCGGCGCGCGTGAGTTCGTCGAACAAGAGCTTGATGAGCTGGGGATGGCGTTCCACCAGGCCGCGCGATGCCAGATAGAAGGAGTTGTTGCCCGAGAGTCCCTCCCCGTTGCTGAGCACGCGCGGGTGAATGCTCAGCTCGGTGGCCGCGTAATACGGGTCCCAGATGGCCCAGGCGTCCACGCTTTTGCGCTCGAAGGCCGCGCGCGCATCGGCAGGCGCCAGATACACGGGCTGAATCTCGGTCCAGGCGATGCTGGCCTTGTCCAGGGCCCGCACCAGCAGATAGTGGGCGCTCGAGCCTTTTTGCAGCGCAATGCGACGGCCCTTGAGATCGGCCAGACTTTGCAGCGGCGAATCCGCGGGCACCAGAATGGCCGAGCTCTCGGGCTTGGGCGGCTCGGCCCCCACATAGCGCAGCTCCTTGCCAGCGGCCTGCGCA
>JAFAIY010000328.1 GCA_019236485.1 Comamonas sp.
GGGGCCGGGGCGGCCACCGGCGGCCAGTTCGTCACCGGCGACCACGTGATCGGGGGCGATGCCGGCCTGCGCGGCCATGGGCAGCAGCACGTCGAGGACCTGGCGCGGATAGCCCGAGCAGGAACCGATCTTCAGGCCTTGCTCGCGCAACCAGGCCAATACCTGGACGGCGCCTTCGATGGCTTGCGAGTACTGGCCCACCTTGGCAATCTGCATGGGCATGAAGCGGGCATAGATGGCATCCACATCTTCGTTGCCGGGGGCACGGCCGAACTTCGCCTGCCACTGGGCGGCAATGCTGGCGTCCTGCAGCAGCTGGTGGATATGGTCCCATTTGGACAGGCCCATGGGCCCACGCGCCTGCTCCAGTGAGATGTCGATGCCGAAGGTGGCAAAGGCTTCCACAAAGATCTGCGTGGGCGCCAGCGAGCCGAAGTCCACCAGCGTGCCGGCCCAGTCAAAGATGACGGCTTGCAAGGGCGACAAGCTGGCGGCGGAGTTGATAGCAGCGTCGGCGCAGAATGCGCTGGAGGTGGCGGATGGGGTCAGCACGGCGTTCATGACGGTTTTCCTGTGGTCGTGTGGAAGAGGTGGTGATGGAGGGATGCACCGGCGCCATCTCTGCATGGCGATGCACGGTGGGCGAAAGCAGGCAGGCAAAAGACATGGCGCAGTGGCTGGTGTATGGATCGAAGGCCGGCGCTCAGTTCAGCGCGCGGATGAAGTTGCGCCCGCGCGGACCGCTGGCGGCCTTGTGCACCATGGCCTGCCAGGCGTCCGGCGCGAGGCCGTAGTGCGCGGGCTCGGTGGCCACGCCCAGCCCATGCAGAAAGCTGCGCAGGCGCGCTACCGCCGCAGCGGGAGTGGCGACATCGAAAATGGAAAGCAGAGCGGCATCGGTCGCGGGGTCAGCGCCCAGCGCCAACTCCAGCACCAGCGGCAGGCTGAACGAGCAGGCAATGCCATGCGGCACGCCGTGCTGCAGCGTGATGTCATAGGACAGCGAATGCGCGAGCGCGGTCCTGGTGTTGGAAAACGCCAGCCCGGCCAGCAGGGCCGCTTCCGCCATGGCGGCGCGCAGCGGCAGGCTACCGAGGTCCTGCATCAAGGCCGGCAACGTGGCCAGGGTGCGGCGCGCCGACTCCACGGCCAGCGCCATGGACACGGGGTTGCGGTTCACATTCCAGATCGACTCCAGCGCATGCGACAGCGCATCCAGCCCCGAGGCCAGGGTGGCACCGGCCGGCAGGCTGGCCATGAGTTCGGCGTCGATGATGGCGGCCTCGGGCCAGGTGCATTGCTGGTGAAGCGAATGCTTGTGGCCGCCGGCCCGGTCCCAGATCGTGGCCCAGGGGGTGACCTCGCTGCCCGTGCCCGCCGTGGTGGGAATGGCGATCAAGGCCTTATGGTTTGCCGCAGGCAGCTGGCCGCCCTGCTCCAGCACGGCCAGCAGCTCGGCAAACGAGCCACCGGGCGTGGCACACAGCAGCGCCTTGGCCGAGTCTATGGCGCTGCCGCCACCCAGGGCCACGATGACCGGCACCTCGGCATGCTCGCGCTGTACCTGCGCATACAGCGGCGCCAGCCATTGCACATCGGGGTTGGGCTGGATGCCGTCGATCACGCCACGCAGCTGCTCGCCCAGCAGCTCGCGCACACGCTGCACCAGACCCAGGCCCTCGGCCTCGGGAAAAGTGACCAGCAGGCAGCTGCGGCCGGCCAGCACGGCGGGCAATTGGTTCAGGCTGCTGTTGCCGGCGATGACGCGCACGGGGTTGTGATAAGTCCACACGGGAAGAAACCTTTGCAAAATTTGGGGTGAAACCGCCTCTTGCGCAGGCCGCACCTGCGCAAGCAGCTCATGTTTTTGATGAATGAGAGCGCGCCGCGCTCAGTGCGCGCGGCCTTGCTGGATGCGGCCACGCAGCCAGTTGGAGGCCAGATCGGCGGCGATGACCATGACCGTGATCACGACGATGCAGGTGGCCGTCTCCTGGTAGCGGAACAGCTTGAGGCTGCTGACCAGCTCGAAGCCCAGGCCGCCGGCCCCCACCATGCCCAGCACCGTG
>JAFAIY010000333.1 GCA_019236485.1 Comamonas sp.
TCTTCCTTGGTGGTGATGAAGTTCAGGCCCAGATGGTCGCCTTCGCCCACATTGGTGACCACGGCCACCTGGCAGCGGTCGAAGCCCAGGCCTTCGCGCAGAATGCCGCCGCGCGCGCATTCGAGCACGGCCGCATCGGTCTCGGGATGGGCCAGAGCATTGCGTGCGCTGCGCGGGCCCGAGCAGTCGCCGCTGTCGATCTGGCGGCCGTTGACATAGACGCCATCGGTATTCGTCATGGCCGTGCGCCAGCCGTGCGAGGTGAACAGATGGGCGATCACGCGCGTGGTCGTGGTCTTGCCGTTGGTGCCGGTGACGGCGACCAGCGGAATGCGGCCGTCGTTGCCGGGCGCGAACAGCTCGTCCACCATGGGCACGCCCACGTTGCGGGGCTTGCCGAAAGAGGGGGCCAGGTGCATGCGCAGGCCGGGCGCGGCATTCACTTCCACAATGCCGCCGCTCTGCTCTTCCAGGGGCTTGAGCATGGTCTCGCAGACCACGTCCACGCCGCAGATATGCAGGCCTATGGTCTGGGCGGCCTCGATGGCACGCGCGGCGATCTCGGGATGCACGTCATCGGTCACATCGGTGGCGCTGCCACCCGTGGACAGATTGGCATTGTTGCGCAGCACCACGCGCTGGCCCTGGGCGGGCACGCTGTCGGGGCTCAGGCCTTCGCTGGCAATGCGCGCGATGGCGATGTCGTCCAGGCGCACCTTGGTCAGCGCCGTGCCGTGGCCCGAGCCGCGGCGCGGGTCCTGGTTGACGATGTTCACCAGCTCGCGGATCGTGTGTGACCCGTCGCCCAGCACCTGGGGCGGCTCGCGGCGCGCGGCCGCGACCAGCTGGCCGCCGACCACCAGCAGGCGGAAGTCGTGGCCGGGCAGAAAGCGCTCGACCATGATCTCGTCGCCGAATTCGCTGGCCGTCTTGTAGGCGGCCTCCAGGCCTTCGCGTGTGGTGATGTTGACCACCACGCCCTTGCCCTGGTTGCCGTCCTGGGGCTTGACCACCACGGGCAGGCCCACTTCCTGGGCCACGGCCCAGGCGTCTTCGACATCGGCCACGGGGCGACCCAGAGGCACGGGCACGCCGGCCGCATGCAGCAGGCGCTTGGTCAGATCCTTGTCCTGGGCGATGGATTCGGCCACGGCGCTGGTCGAGTCCAGCTCGGCCGCCTGGAAGCGGCGGGCCTTGGAGCCCCAGCCCAGCTGCACCAGCGAACCCGTGGTCAGGCGGCGGAACGGAATGCCACGGGCCACGGCCGCATCGACGATGGCGCCGGTCGAGGGACCGATGCGGTCGTCCTCGTCGAGCTCGCGCAGCTCGGCGATGACGGCGTCGGCGTCAAACGCGGTGTCGTTCAGCGCGGCCTGGATCAGGGCCTCGGCCTTTTCCATGGCCAGCTTGCCCACGGCTTCCTCGGAGTACTCGACGACCACCTGGAAGGTGCCGCGCTCCACGGTCTCGTGGGTGCGGCTGAAGGTCACGGGGCAGCCGGCCTGGGCCTGCAGCGACAGGGCTGCGACTTCCAGCACATGGGCGAGAGACAGTCGCTGGTCCGCGCCATGGGGCTGCAGCGTGGCGATGGTCGGGAAGCGCGCGCGCAGCTTTTCTTCGAAGCCGGGGATGGCCGTGTACAGCTGCTCGCTGTCTTCGCAGTGCACGATGGCCTCGATGGCGGTGCTGCGAGTCCAGAGGTTGGGGCCACGCAAGGCTCGGATGCGGTTGATCTGCATAGTTTTCTTTCGGCTCGCAGGCCGGCGCAGGGCCGGCCTTGCATGCATTTCGTCGTGGGTGGCGTGAAATTAAGCGTTGTACTCGAAGGTCTTGATACCGGCGCCGATCAGGTCGGGCGTGATATCCAGGGCCCAGGCGGTGGCAATCGCGGCCAGCAGGGCTGGCGTGTCGGGACGCTTGCCGCCGGGCAGGCTCAGGGCCTCGAGCGTGCCCAGCACGCGTTCCTGCGCACCGGTGGCCAGCACCACATGGCTGCCCTTGACGAGGACCGCACGGCCACCCTCGTGCTGGGCCTCGGTGTTGGCACGGTGGGCGGCGACCGCGGCATTGCCGGCGTCGGTGGAGTACAGAATCACTTCGCCGTCGCAGAGCTCGGCGAGTTCGGCCACTTCGGGTAGGTCGGCGTTGAGCACGCCCGCGCCTTCGTCCAGCACCACGTCGATCTGGGTGCGGATCACGCGGCGCATCTGGCCGGGCTCGAGCACGTCGTGGTCGGCCAGGGCTTCGTAGCCGTCCATGTCGGTGACCACGCCGACCAGGCAGCGGTCATAGGCCAGGCCTTCCTCGAGGATGGAGCGCGAGTTGGTCTGGATCACCGCGGCCTGGGCCAGGCGGTTGGTCAGCAGGCGGTGGGCGCCGGCCCAGTTGGCGGTATTGGTCTTCTGGGTCTGGCGGTTGGCCAGGAACATGCCTTCGCTGCAGGCCACGCCGGTCAGCTTGCCCGACAGCTGCAGCAGCCAGCCGACCAGGCGCGAGATGAAGGCGTTGTTGCGCGTGCCCACGATGCCCACCACGGGGATGCGGCCGGCGCCGGGGCCGTCTTCGCGCGGGAACAGGTGGTCGGCGATCGCCATGCCCACGGGGCGCGGTGCGCCGCTGGTGGGCTTGAGGTGCATCAGCAGGCCGGGGCCGGCGTTGACTTCGAGAATCGCGCCCTGGCCCTGCATGGGCTGGGACACGTCCTTGAGGATCATGTCCATGCCGGCGATGTCCAGGCCCACGATCTTGGCCGCCAGCGTGGCGTAATAGGCCACGTCGGGGTGGACGTCGTCCAGGCAGTCTATGGCCATATTGCCGTTGCGCTGCAGCAGCACGCCCTGGCCCTGGGGAATCACGGAGTCGGGCGTCACATGCTGGCGGTTGAGCTCGAGCTTGACGGCGCCGGCCTCCAGATTGATCCAGTCCAGCGGATATTCCTGCTCGGGGCCGCGGCGCGGGTCCTGGTTCAGCACTTCCACCAGCTCGCGCAGCGTGGCCTTGCCATTGCCGTAGACGCTGACGGTCTCGCCCTTGGTGGCGGCAACCACCTTGCCGCCCACCACCAGCAGGCGGTGCTCCACGCCGTCGATGAATCTCTCGACGATCACGTCCGAGCCCTCGGGCTCGGCCAAGGCAAACGCGGCCTTGATGTCGGCTTCCTGGGACAGCTCCAGGGTCACGCCGCGCGCATGGTTGCCGTCGGAAGGCTTGACGGTGACGGGGAAACCGATGTCCTGCGCGACTTCCCAGGCTTCCTCGGGGCTGCGCACGATCTGGCCCTCGGGCACGGGCACGCCGCAGGCGGCCAGCAGGCGCTTGGTGAAGTCCTTGTCCTGGGCGATGCCTTCGGCAATCGCGCTGGTCTGGTCGGACTCGGCGGTCCAGATGCGGCGCTGGGCCGCGCCATAGCCCAGCTGCACCAGGTTGCCGTCGTTGAGGCGGATATGGGGGATGCGGCGCTCGCTGGCGGCATCGACGATGCAGCCCGTAGAGGGGCCGAGGTAGCGGTCGTTGATGGCCGTCTTGATGGCGTGGATGGCGGGCTTGAGCTCGAAAGGCTGATCGTTGATGGCGGCCATCAGCAGCTTGTGGCCGTTCTCCAGGGCCACGCGGGCCACGGCTTCCTCGGGGCAGCGGAACACCATGCGGTACACGCCGCGCTTGGAGATCTCGCGGGTCTGGCCGAACTCGGCGGGCATGCCGGCCAGGTTCAGCAGCTCGATGACCACATGCTCGAGCACATGGCCCATCCAGGTGCCGCCTTCGAGGCGCTGGATGAAGCCGCCGCGCTCGCCCACGCCGCAGGTGTGCTCGACCAGGTCGGGCAGCCAGCTGGTCAGGCGCTCATTCAGGCCGGGAATCTTGTTGGACGGGTAGTCCTCCAGCTCTCCCAGATCCAGCCATACCTCCAGCACGGGGCGGTAGGTCCAGACACTGGGGCCACGCAGAAAGGTAGTGCGCAAGAGTTGGATGTCGTTGAATTTCGCCATGTCAGTCAGCGGATAAAAGTGGGGAGAGCAGGACTTTTTGGGCATCCTGCCCAGATGGGTTGGCATTGTGCGCTCAGAATTGGCATTGTGTAGCTTGTCAGCCTAAATGCAGGTTCGCGCGTTAACCAGGGTATATCGAACCTCGGACGCTGCCGCGTTTGCCATCATGCCGATGCGCTGGCACGCATGAGTCTTGGAGCCGCCACGGGCGGAGAAAAATAATTCAACATGCAACATCACCATACTGTGGACGCCTCGGCAGTCTTTGCCGGCCCCCTGGGGGACGAATTGCGAGCCAAGCTCGCTAATCATGAAAACGTATTGGCCATCGTCCCGGTTGACCTGAGCGCGGATTTGCAGTTTGGCAACGGCCTGCTGGCCCTGACGCAGGAGCGTCTGCTGGCCTGCGATCCCTGGACCCACCAGTGGAGCGAATGGACGCTGGCGGTGGATCAAAGCCTGCGCCTGCAGGACCATGGCGGCGTCGGCAATCTGGAGCTGCACAACCACGATGCGCGCCTGGCGCACTGGTATATCACGCTGACCCACCAGACCTCGATGCTGCTGTTGATGCAGCAGTTCGACCGCCAGCGCGAGCGCATGGCGCGCGGCCAGGACTATGTGGACCAGGACGACGAGGAAACGGCCCACTGCCCCGTGTGCCATACGGTGCTGCCGCCCGATACCGAGGAATGCCCGGCCTGCGCGCGCCAGCAGGCTCCCCAGACCTCGACCTGGGTGTTGCTGCGTCTGTGGCGTTTTGCCAAACCTTACAAAAATCAGCTGCTGCTGGGCTTTCTGCTGACCCTGGCCACCACGGGTGCGCAGCTGGTCGCTCCCTATCTGACCATTCCGCTGATGGACAAGGTGCTGATCCCGTTCCAGAACGGCGAGAAGATAGACCCCAGCCTGGTCACCTTCTATCTGGGCGCGCTGCTGGTGTCGGCGCTGCTGGCCTGGGCCCTGGGCTGGGCGCGCACCTTCGTGCTGGCCAAGGTGTCCGAGCGCATAGGCGCGAATCTGCGCACCACGACCTATAACCATCTGCTGACCCTGTCGGTGGACTATTACGGCAGCAAGCGCACGGGCGACCTGATGGCGCGCATCGGCGCGGAAACCGATCGCATCAACCTGTTTCTGTCGCTCAACGCTCTCGATTTCGCGACCGATGTGCTGATGATCGTGATGACCTCGGCCATCCTGTTCTCCATCAATCCCTGGCTGGCCCTGGTGACCCTGGTGCCCCTGCCCTTCATCGCCTGGATGATCCACACCGTGCGCGACCGCCTGCGCACGGGTTTCGAGAAGATTGACCGCGTCTGGTCCGAGGTGACCAATGTGCTGGCCGACACCATTCCCGGCATCCGCGTGGTCAAGGCCTTTGCTCAGGAAAAGCGCGAGGCCGACCGCTTTGCCGATGCCAACCAGGTCAACCTCCAGGCCAACGACAAGGTCAACAAGACCTGGTCGCTGTTCACTCCCACGGTCACGCTGCTGACCGAGATCGGCCTGCTCATCGTCTGGGGCTTCGGCATCTATCTGGTGGCCCACGAGCAGATCACCGTCGGTATCTTGACCGCCTTCATCGCCTATATCGGCCGCTTCTACAGCCGCCTGGATTCGATGAGCCGCATCGTCTCGGTCACGCAGAAGGCCGCGGCCGGCGCCAAGCGCATCTTCGACATTCTCGACCATGTGAGCAATGTGCCCGAGCCCACGAACCCCGTGAAGCTGCCCCACACCCGCGGCGCGATCTCCATGGAGGACGTGAGCTTTCGCTACGGCAGCCGCGCCGTCATCAAGCATCTGGACCTGCAGATCCAGCCCGGCGAGATGATAGGTCTGGTCGGTCACAGCGGCTCGGGCAAGAGCACGCTGGTGAATCTGATCTGCCGCTTCTACGACGTCAGCGACGGCTCCATCCAGCTCGACGGCGTGGATGTGCGCCGCATGTCGGTGTCCGACTACCGCAGCAATATCGGCCTGGTGCTGCAGGAGCCCTTTCTGTTCTTCGGCACGATCGCCGAGAACATCGCCTACGGCAAGCCCGGCGCCACGCGCGAGGAGGTCGTGGCCGCGGCGCGCGCCGCCCATGCGCACGAGTTCATCCTGCGCCTGCCCCACGGCTACGACTCGCTGGTCGGCGAGCGCGGCCAGGGCCTGTCGGGCGGCGAGCGCCAGCGCATCTCCATCGCGCGGGCGCTGCTCATCGATCCGCGCATCCTGATCCTCGACGAAGCCACCTCGGCCGTGGATACCGAGACCGAAAAGGAAATCCAGAAGGCGCCGGACAATCTGGTGCAGGGCCGCACCACGATCGCCATTGCCCACCGTCTGTCCACGCTGCGCAAGGCCGACCGCCTGGTGGTCATGGACCGCGGCGAGATCGTCGAAGTCGGACCCCACGACGAACTCATGGAAAAGCAGGGCGCGTACTGGCGCCTCTACGAAGCCCAGGCCCGCCGCGCCGAGGAAGACGCCCAGGCCGCCGGTCTGATGCTGCAGTCTCCCGTTCAGCCCGCTGTCGCAAAGGAATAAGACATGATCAACGCTCCCCATTCCGATCTGACCGGCATGCAGCTGGTGCGCAACCCGCACGGCCGCCTGGTGCTGACCTTGGGCGACGGCACGGCCTATGAGTCCGTGGTGCCGGTGCGTGCCTTTCCCATTGCCGCACCCACCGAGGGCCTGTCGCTGATCGCGGCCGACGGCAAGGAAGCCCTGTGGGTGGCGCATATGGCCGATCTGCAGCCTGCCCACCGCGAGCTGATCGAGCAGGAGCTGGCAGCGCGCGAGTTCGTGCCCAGCATAGAGCGCATTCTCAAGGTCTCTAGCTTCTCCACTCCCAGCACCTGGGAGCTGCAGACCGATCGCGGCGTCACGCAGATGGTGCTCAAGGCCGAGGAAGATATACGCAAGCTGGCGGGCCGCACCAAGCTGCAGATCACCGGCCAGGACGGCGTGCAGTACCGCATTCCCGACAGCCGCCAGTTGGACCGACATTCGCGCAAGCTGCTGGAACGTTTTTTGTAAGCGGTCACTTCAATTTTCTGCCAAGGCCTCGCGGGCAACCGCCGAGGCCTTTTTTGTGCCGGATTGAGGTGTGGCTATTGATAGGCATGCGCAAGCAGCTATCAAAACAGGATTAAGAAAATTGCTTCAGTTTTCTCAAGCGCTGCCGATACAGAGGCGAGAGAGGTGTTTTTTCGCCCGAATTCTTTCAATCGCGGAGGGTAAGCCATGCCAATTCAACCCATTGACCGGTCACAAACCCCGTGGCGTACTCACGGCGCAGATCTGTATTCCACCGGCGCTTCCGGCGCGGTGCCGGTGCGGCCCGTGAATGCCGCAAATGCGGCCGAGTCCGTGGACAAGGTGGGCGAAGGCCGCACGCTGCGCGAGCCCGAGAAGCCCTCGGCCCCCGATAGCGAGAACCGCGACTGGACCCTGCCCGAGGAAATCAAGCAAAAAGAAGAGGTGGAGGACCCGCCCAAGGAGCCGATCTCCAAGCAACTGATCGAGCTCATCCAGTCCATGTGGCGCGCCAGTGCCCAGGCGGTGGAGCAGGCGCAGGAAACCAGCAAGTCCGAGGATCTGCTGCAGAACAAGTTGACGGCGCGCAGCGAGCCGCTGACCTATGCGGAGCCTCGGGTCAAGCGCACGGGTGGCACCAAGTAAGCGCCGGGCGACTTGCCTTTGATAGCTGCAGGCGTGCTATGCGTCAGTACTGCAGCATGAAATAAGGCTTATTTTCTTTCGGGATCGGCGCTACCAGCTCCCGAATTGCTGGCATCGCCGGGCTGGGCTGCCGCATGCGCGGCTTCCGCGGCCTTGGCTTTTTCGCGTGCGGCGCGGTATTTGATGGCATAGGCGCGCACTTCCTCATAGGTCACGAAGCCGTCCTTGTCGGTATCGGTTTCGTCAAAGGCGGCGGCCAGCTTGGGAATGATGGCGACTTCGCTGCGGCTCAGCTTGCCGTCGTGGTTGAAGTCCAGCATCTTGAACTGCTGCTGGGCCTTGATTTCGCCCTTGGACAGCTGGGTTTCAGGCTTGTCGCCCGCGGCCTCGTCGGCACGCGCCGTGGGCAGGAGCAGGGCAGCACTGGTCAGCAGCACGCCCATGGCGGCTTTCATGACCGTGCTGCGGTGGGTTTTCTTGGCTTGAGACATGTTACTGAAGCTGGGGGCAAGGGCTGGATTCTCAAGCACGGGGCTATCTCTCCGTCAGCTTTTTACAATCGCTTGCCGGGTTGAGAACGTGTTGACGATCTCTACGCAGCCGCGTTGGAGCGCAATCGGGAGGAGTTCGCAGCGATGGGACGCCGCTTGCACCGGGGTGCAAGCAAGGGCCAGCGCGAAGAAATCGCCCGATTTCACTCCAACCCTTCGGGACAGTGGCTTTGCGGGCGGTCTGTGGCGTTGCAAATCCTCGCAATAGCAAAGCTATTGCTGCGGTGTTGCGCCTTGCATCCCTCCCGCAAAGCCGCTGTCGCGGAGCGAGGTGATCGTCAGCACGTTCTTACATTGGCTTGCGTGTGCGCTCCTGCGCGATGCCGCTGCGCACATGGCCCGCAGGCACATGGCTGGCCGCATTGCGCACATGGCCGGTCTGGTCGTCGAAGAAGAAATCGGGCTCGAATTCGCGCAGAAATCCGCCTTTGGCCAGTCCGCCCAGGAACATGGCCTCGTCCACTGCGATCTTCCAGTCCATCAGCGTGTTCAGCGCGCGCTCGTGAGCGGGGGCGCTGCGCGCCGTGACCAGGGCCGTGCGTATGCGCATGCCGGCCGGCTCCATCTGCTGCAAACGGTGCAGGGCCGCGAGCAGCGGCTTGAACGGACCGTCGGGCAGAGGCTGGCTGGCCTTTTCCTGCTCGTGTCTTTGAAAAGCCTCGAGGCCCTCGGCCTGGAACACGCGCTCGGCCTCGTCGGAGAACAGCACGGCGTCGCCGTCGAACGCGATGCGAACCTCCTGCGGATGGCTGTTGCTGGCGCGCATGGAGTCGGTGAACACATGGGCGGCCGGGTAGCCGAGTTGCAGCGCCTGGGTCACGTCATCGGCATTGGCCGAGAGAAACAGATGCGCGCCCAGCGGGCGCAGATAGGCAAAGGGATCGCGCCCCTGGGTGAACACGCCGCGCTGTATGGAGTCCAGGCCATGGGCCTTGGCCGAGCGGAAGACCCGCATGCCGCTGAGGGGATCATTGCGCGACAGCAGCACCACTTCCACGCGCTGCTGCTCCGCGGTGTTGAAGGCCAGCAGCTTCTTGACCAGAGAGAAAGCCACGCCGGGCGCCGCGGGCAGGTCCAGGCGCTCGCGCTGCAGGCGCAGATAGGTCGCGGGGTCGCCGGCCTCGAAGAGGCGGTTTTCCTCCTCGAAGTCGAACAGCGCACGCGAGGAGATCGCGACCACCAACTGGTCTTGCAGGGACACGGGCATGAAGTCTTGGGGCGAAAAGCGATAGACCGAGCATAGCGGCTAGACCCGGACCGCGCCTAGGCTGTCAGGGGATTGTTTCAGTTTCTGAAATAAACAATTGCGAATCCAAGGGTTTTTACTTAGTTCTTGAAAACCTAAAGTTCAGGCCATGGATTCGTTGCCACCGGTTGATTTCAGAACCAGTCAACAAACTCCTCAACAAGGTCTGGAGAAAATCATGAACAACACCATCCGCTTTGCCGCTGTCGCCGCTCTTGCCGTTTCCGCTTTTGCAGCCCAGGCTGCCGGCTTGGACTTCACCGGCGACCACTATCCCATGCAGGTTCAAACGCAAAGCAATCTGAGCCGCGCAGAGGTGGTGGCACAGGTCAAGGACGCTATGGCACATCACACCATGCTGGTGCAAGGCGACGAGCTGCTGACCCCGGCCTCGGACAAGGTGTCGACCCTGAGCCGCGCACAGGTGAGCCAGGAAGCCGCTGCCGCGGAAGCCGCCGGCGCTCTGAGCTTCGGCGAATAAGTCGGACCGGCAAAGGCCGGTTGATGAAAGTGAAAAAGGTCGGGCCCGAAGCGTGAGCTTCGGGCCTTTTTTACGCTCTTGCCAGCGGGGCCTGAGCCTTACCAGTTGGCTTCGCGCTCGGGCGTGGCGCTGATGCGGTGTATGGACAGGTCGGCGCCGTCGAACTCCTGTTCCTGGTTCAGGCGCAGGCCCAGCGTTTTCTTGAGCAGGCCGTAGACCAGCAGGCCGCCGGCCATGGCCCAGAGCACGCCCATCAGCGTGCCTATGAGCTGGGCGCCCAGGTGCACGCCGCCCAGGCCGCCCAGAGCCTTGCTGCCGAAAATGCCGGCCGCGACACCGCCCCAGGCGCCGCACAGGCCGTGCAGCGGCCACACGCCCAGCACGTCGTCGATCTTCCAGCGGTTCTGGGTCAGCGTGAACATGGCCACGAAGATGGCGCCGGCCGCCGCACCCACGGCCAGCGCGCCCAGCGGGTGCATCAGGTCCGAGCCCGCACAGACCGCGACCAGGCCGGCCAGCGGGCCGTTGTGCACAAAGCCCGGGTCGTTCTTGCCCAGCAGCAGGGCCGCCAGCGTGCCGCCGACCATGGCCATCAGCGAATTCACGGCGACCAGGCCCGAGATCTTGTCCAGGGTCTGGGCGCTCATCACATTGAAGCCGAACCAGCCCACGGTCAGAATCCAGGCGCCCAGCGCCAGAAACGGGATGCTGGACGGCGGGGTGGCCGCGATGGCGCCGCCCTGGCGGTAGCGGTTGCTGCGCGGGCCCAGCAGCAGCACGGCGCCCAGCGCGATCCAGCCGCCCACCGCATGCACGACCACGCTGCCTGCGAAGTCGTGGAACTCGGCGCCGGTCAGCGACCTGATCCAGGCCTGCACGCCCAGATGCTGGTTCCACACAATGCCTTCGAAGAAGGGGTAGATCAGGCCCACGATGAGGGCCGTGGCGATCAGCTGCGGCCAGAACTTGGCGCGTTCGGCGATGCCGCCCGAGATGATGGCCGGGATGGCGGCCGCAAAGGTCAGCAGAAAGAAGAACTTGACCAGCGCATAGCCGTTGAATGCGGCCAGCTGCTCGGCACCCACGAAAAAGTGCGTGCCATAGGCCACGCCGTAGCCGACCACGAAATAGACCACGGTGGAGACCGAGAAGTCGACCAGGATCTTGACCAGAGCATTGACCTGGTTCTTGCGCCGCACGGTGCCCAGCTCCAGAAATGCGAAACCTGCGTGCATGGCCAGGACCATGACCGCGCCCATCAAAATGAACAGGGCGTCTGCGCCCTGTTTTAGTGCTTCCATGAAAGCGCTCCAGCTGAAATTTGCGATGTATTGGTGCGAAATTGCGTGCCAGGCACGCAATGCACTAAAAGCAAGCAAAAACTGCGCCATGCGGCGCATGTGGAGGGCTGACGGGGCGCAAGCCTATTTGACGAACTGGTTGAGCTGGATGATGGGCATGAGCACGGCCAGCACGATGAGCATCACCACCAGGCCCATGGCCACGATCAGCAGCGGCTCCAGAATCGTGGCCAGATGCATGGCGCGGCGCTGCACCTCGGTGGACAGCTGGGTGGCCGCGCGCTGCAGCATCAGCGGCAGCTGGCCGGTCTGCTCGCCCAGGCGCGCGAACATCGCGACCAGGCCCGGAAAGCGTTTTTTCTGTGCCAGGGCCGAGGCCAGCGGCGCGCCTTCGCGCACCAGGGCCAGGGCATCCATGGCATCGGCGCGCAGCGCGCGGTTGTTCAGGGTTTCGGCCGCGGCCTGCAAGGCCTTGAGGATGGGCACGCCGGCGCCCGCCAGCATGGCCAGCGTGCCCGCAAAGCGCGCCGCGTTATAGCTGCGCGCGAGCCGGCCGACCAGCGGCAGGCGCAGCCAGTTGGCATCGAAGCTCTCGCGGAAGGCCTCGTTCTTCAGCGCCAGGCGCAGGCCTGCGCCGCCCAGCAGCAGCAAGGCCAGCATGGCCCAGCCATAGTGGCGCACGAAGTCGCTGACGGTCAGCATGACCACGGTGAGAAAGGGCAGCGCGCGCTTGGTGCCCGCAAACACGCTGGCGACCTGGGGCACCACATAGCTGACGAGAAAGATCACGATGACTATGGCCACCAGCGTGACTATGGCCGGATACAGCGAGGCGCCTATGAGCTTGGACTGCAGGGCCTGGCGGGCTTCCAGATCGTCGGCCAGGTTCTCGAGCACGGGACCCAGGCTGCCGCTGGCTTCGCCCGCGCCTATGACGGCGCAATAGATGTCGGAAAACTCATGCGGGTGCTGCTCCAGCGCGCGTGCAAAGCTGGAGCCCGCATTCACCTCGGCGCGCAGGGCTGCGACCAACTGGTGCTGGCGCTCGTCGTCGGCCTCTTCGGCCAGGGCGGCCAGGGCGCGCTCTATGGGCAGGCCGGAGCCGACCAGCCCGGAGAGCTGGCGCGTCCATACGGCCAGGGCCGTGGAGTTGAACACCGGGCGCGTGAACCAGCCGGCCGCTGCCGCACCCGCCTTGCCCCGGCCCGCGGCCACGGGCTCCACCTGCAAAGGCACCAGCGCCTGGTTGCGCAGCTGGCTGCGCGCGGCGCGGGCATTGTCGGCTTCCAGGGTGCCCTTGCGGGTCTGGCCCTGGGCGTCCAGGGCTTCAAAGGTAAAGGCGGGCATGCGCGGATCGTTGTGCTTTGGGAGTCTTGCCGCAGATGGTAGCGACTATTGATGTCAGCCGATCTGCTTTTGCCCGACTCCTAGCATCCCGAAGCCGCGCACGGGCTGGCGGGCACGGGCCGCGGGTCAGGCGGCGGCGGGAACGGGGCCGTCTAGCTCCTCGGCCCGCAGGTAGGCCGCGCGCTGCAGCAGGGGCTGGGTATAGGCCTTGAACTCGGCCAGCGCGGGCAGCGAGCCCTCCATCATGCCCCAGCCTATATAGCTGGCCAGATACAGGTCGGCCGCGCTGAAGTGCTCGCCGCACACATAGCGCTTGCCGGCCACGGCATGGCGCAGCGTGCGCACCATATCGTCGAAGCGGCCGAAGCCGGCCGTCATGGCCTGCCTGTCGGTCTGGTTTGCCAGCCAGCCTTCGGTCTGGGCCGTGGTGGCGGCCTCCGCGGGGCCGGCGACAAAGAACAGCCAGCGCAGATAGGCGGCACGCTCGGGGCTGCCCTGGGGCGGAGCCAGATGCTTGGCGGGAAACAGCTCGGCCAGATAGGCCAGGATGGCGCCGGTCTCGGTGATCACGGCATCGCCATGCTGCAGCGCCGGCACCTTGCCCATGGGGTTGATGGCCAGATACTGCGGCGACTTCATGGTCTGGCCGTATTCGAGCTCCACGGTTTCATACTCGGCCCCGCACTCTTCGAGCATCCAGCGCACCATGCGCGCACGGGACATGGGGTTGCTGTAGAAGCGCAGTTTTGGGGCGATGGCTTGAGTCATTGAAGTTCTCCTGGATGGGCATGGCAAAAACGCCATGCAGCCAATGTAGGAGCGGGGGCTGACAGTTTCTGTCAGCAGCGCGAGCGGGCCGCCCGGCCTCAGATCGAATAGCCGGTCTGCTCCAGCCAGCGCTGTATCAGTTCCTGGCGCCGGTGCGGATAGCGTTCGCCCAGGTCTTCCAAGGCGTGCACGCGGTCGGCGCGGAAGTGGCGGAAGTCCTGGCGCAGCTCGCACCAGGCCGAGACCACGCGGGAGCGCTCGAAATAGGCCATGGCAAACGGCCAGACCCGGCGCCGGGTCGGCGTGCCATGCTGGTCCTGGTAGTGCAGCACCACCTTGTGCTCGGCGCGTATGGCGCGGCGCAGCGCCGTCTGCCAGGGCTCGGACTGGGGCGAATCCTGCATATTGGGCACCAGCAGGCCGCTGGTATCGACGGCGATGCGCAGATCCAGCGGCAGCGCGCTGCGGATGCGGTCCATGGCCGTGCCGGCCGCCTGGGCCAGTTGCGGATCGGCCTGCAGGCTGGCCCAGCGCGCGCCCAGCAGCAGGGCCTCGAGCTCGTCGGCGTTGAACATCAGCGGCGGCAGCAGAAAGCCGGGCCGCATCTCGAAGCCCATGCCGGGGTCGCCCAGGATGTCGGCACCCTGGGCGCGCAGGGTGGCGATATCGCGGTACAGCGTGCGCAGGCTCACGCCCAGCTGCTGCGCGAGCTGCGGCCCGGTCTGCGGCTGGCGCGCGCGCCGCAGCGCATCCAGCAGCTGCAGCAGACGGGCGGAGCGGCTCATGGCTTCAGGCCTGCATGGCCTGGGCCGTGAACTCCAGGCTGCGCAGGCGCAGCTCGGCGTCGTAGACATCGCTGACCAGCATGAATTCGTCGGCCTGGGTGTCGTCGGCGAGTTTCTGCAGGCCCTGGCGCAGGGTTTGTGGGCCGCCGATCACGCCCACGGCCAGAAAGTCGGCGATCGCGGCCTGGGCGCGCGCATCCAGCTGGTCCCAGAAGTTCTCCACGGGGGGCATGAGCCGGGTGCGGTTGCCGGTCAGAATGCCCAGCACGCGCTGGTAGGTGCTGCTGGCCAGGTACTGGGCCTCGGCATCGGTGGGCGCCGCGATCACGGGCACGCCGACGATGACATAGGGCCTGGCCAGGGTGGCCGAGGGCTTGAACATCTGGCGGTACAGGGCCAGGGCCTGGTGCAGCATGCGCGGCGCGAAATGCGAGGCAAACGCATAGGGCAGGCCCAGGTGCGCGGCCAGCTGGGCCGAGAACAGGCTGGAGCCCAGCAGCCAGATGGGCACATTGGTGCCCGTGCCCGGCATGGCGATGATGCGCTGACCTTCCCGCGCCGGACCCAGCAGCTGCTGCAGCTCCTGCACGTCGCGCGGAAAGTCTTCCTCGCTCTCCACGCGGTCGCGACGCAGCGCGCGCATGGTGGTGCCGTCGGTGCCGGGCGCGCGGCCCAGGCCCAGGTCGATGCGGCCCGGATACAGCTCGGCCAGCGTGCCGAAGGCCTCGGCCACGACCAGGGGTGCGTGGTTGGGCAGCATGATGCCGCCCGAGCCCACGCGTATCTTCTGCGTGGCGCCCGCGATATGGCCGATCAGCACGGCCGTGGCCGAGCTCGCAATGCCCGGCATATTGTGGTGCTCGGCCAGCCAGTAGCGGGCAAAGCCCAGCTTCTCGGCCTGCTGGGCCGTGCGCACGGCGATCTGCAGCGCATCGGCCACCGTGCCGCCTTCGCGCACGGCGACCAGATCGAGCATGGACAGTTGAACCTTGTTGAGCGGTTTCATCGGGACCCCATATCAAATGAATAGCTGCCTGCGCCCTACAGTCCAGCGATGCAGCC